>DATNQI010000082.1 GCA_036704125.1 Pantanalinema sp.
GTGTCGGCGGTGACCTCCTGGGCGAGAATGATGGCATCCGCCACCTCCTTGAGGGGTTTGCGCTTGTCCATGCTCAGCTTCTGGATCTTGCGGAAGGCGGCAGCCTCGGTCATGCCGAAGGATTCCATGAGGATGCCCTTGGCCTTCTCCACCATCTTGCGCGTCTCGAGCGTTTCCTTGAGACTGCCCACTTCCTTCTCGAGGGTCGTGAGCTCCTCGGCGCGGGCGAGGACCACCTCGATGGTGGGGAGCAGGTCGTGCTCCTTGACCGGTTTGACCAGGAAGCCGAAGACTCCGAGCCCCACCGCCCTCTCCACCAGCTCGGGCTGGCTGTAGGCGGTGAGCATGATGGTGGGAATACGACGGTTGTGGTTGATCCGGCTGATGGCTTCGAGCCCGTCCATCTTCGGCATCTTGATGTCCATCAGGATGAGGTCGGGCGTGAGTTTCTCGGCCAGGTCGACGGCCATCTGTCCGTCCGAGGCCTCGCCCACGATCTCGTGGCCTTGCTCCTTGAGCATCTCGCGCATGTCGAGGCGGATGATGGATTCGTCGTCCACCAGCAGGATGCGCAGCTTCTTCTTGTCCATGTTGGCTTAGCCCCTTTCTGAGACGGGGATGGAGACCGTGACGGTGGTACCCTGCGCGGAGCTCTCGATCGTGATGTCGCCGCGAAGGTCCTGCTGGGCAAGGGTGTAGATGATTTCCCAGCCGAGATTGGCGTCCTTCTGTGGATCGAAATCAGCGGGCAGGCCGATCCCGTCGTCGTGAAGGACGATGTGGAGCATGTCGGCCTCGGCCAGGGTGACCGTCAGTTCGACGCGGCCCTGGGAGCGGCCGGTGAAGGCATGCTTGAAGGTGTTTTGCAGCAGCTCGTTGATGATGAGCGCCACCGAGGTGGCCTTGGCGGAAGTGAGGGTGACGGAAGAAGAGGGCGCCATCACCCGGGCATCGATCTGCTTTTCGGGCGGGATCATGCTCTGGAGGGACGCAGAGAGGAGGTTGTAGGCGAGCTCCTTGATGTCCACCATCTCGACGTCCTCGTGCGAGAGGTACTCGTGGACCAGGGCGATGCTCGAGATACGGTCGATGCAGTCGCTGAGAATGCTCTTGACCTCGGTGTTTCGGCTCCGGCGCTGCTGCAGCCGAAGGAGCGCCGCAACCGTCTGGAGGTTGTTCTTCACCCGGTGGTGGACCTCCCGGATGATGGTCTCCTTGATGGCGAGCTCGCGGTCCTTCTCCTTGATCTCGCTGATGTCGCGAAGGAGCAGGATGGAGGCCACCTTCTCGTCGGCCGGCTCCAGGGGAAGGGTCCGAACGCTGACGGCCATCCGCGGGGTCAAGAGCTCCGTCTCCTCGTAGATGGCGCTCGTCGTGACGACGCGCTTCTCACGGTTGGCGAGGAAGGTCTCTTCCCAGGAGAGCCCCTCGAGGAGCTCTGGCAGGCCCATCCGGCGCGCCAGGTTGCCGGCTGAGTGGCTCGAATGGACGATCTGCCCGGTCTGATTGAGCAGGAGCAGGGCATCGCCCGGCTGAATCGCAGGGAGCGTCAGCTCGCTGGCGCGCGACTTCGCGAGCAGGGTCTGCACCGTGCGCGAGATGGCCGTGCGGTAGAGTTCTCGCTTCTCCTCGGAATGCTTGACCTGGTCGTACAGGTTGCGCTCGACCACCAGGATGGCGCAGATCTCCTTGCCTGCGCGCATGGGATAGATGACCTGACTCATCGGCTGACCGTTGATGACCTTGCCCGTGGCACCTTCGGTGATCTCGCCGCTTCGCAGGGCCGCAAACAGGGGGGGCGCGGCCTCCGACTCGACAACCTGCCCGAGCAGAGAGCGCGTGTAGAAGGATTCGCGCACGGTGGGCTTGGCCTCGGCCACGACGACCAGGCGCTGTTCGGTGGTCGGGACGTAGATCAACAGGTCCGCCGGGATCATGTCCGCCAGGAAGGGTAGCTGGCGGCCCATGGCTGCGATCCAGCGCCGGTGGCCCTCGTTGGGGACGAGGTCCACCAGGTGGGGGGCGTTGGCCGCCGGCGGAACCGTGTTGATTGCCATGCTAACCCCGGGTGATGCGGGCGAAACGCCGCTTGCCCACCTGGATGACGAGGCCCTCGGCGGGAATGGCGACGGTGGCCTGCGGGTCACCGACGACGGTTGCCTCGTCACTTTGGTGCAGCTTGACGCCCCCCTGCTGGATGAGGCGCCGGGCTTCGCTGGTGGAGGCGACGAGCTTGGCGCCGCTCAGGAGGGGCAGGATGCCGGCCGGAGCGTTTGCTTCGAGGCCCAGCGAGGAGAGCGTCACCTCGGGCATGTCCTCGGGGATCTGGCGCTGCTGGAACTGGCGGACGAAGGCCTCTTCTGCGCGCGCGCCCTCCTCGGCGCCGTGGTAGCGCGTGACGATGGCGCGCGCGAGGCGCATCTTGGCGTCGCGCGGGTGCAGGGTGCCCCCCTCGAGGCCGGCGAGCGTCTCTTCGATCTCGCCGAGCGGCAGGCAGGATGCGAGCCGGTAGTAGTTTTCGAGCAGGGCGTCGGGAACCGACATGACCTTGCCGTACATGTCCTCGGGGGCGTCCGTGAGGCCGATGTAGTTGTTCAGGGACTTGGACATCTTCTGGACGCCGTCGGTGCCCTCCAGGATGGGATAGAGCATGACGATCTGGGCGCTCTGCCCGGCGCTCTCCTGGAGGTGCCGGCCCATGAGGTTGTTGAACTTTTGGTCGGTCCCGCCCATCTCGATGTCGGCTTCGATCGCCACCGAGTCGTGGCCCTGCAGGAGGGGGTACATGAACTCGTGCAGGCCGATGGGGTCGTTGCGCTCGTAGCGCTTGGCGAAGTTCTCGCGGGCGAGCATCTGGGCCACGGTCGTCTGGGCCGTGAGCTTGAGGCAGTCGATCATGCTCAGCTTGCCGAGCCACTCGGAGTTGTAGCGCACCTCGGTCCGGGACAGATCGAGCACGAGCCCGAGCTGCTCGAGGTAGGTCTTGGCGTTGTGGGCGACCTCGTCGGCGGAGAGCGGAGGCCGGGTGGCCTCCTTGCCGGTGGGGTCCCCGATGGTTGCGGTGAAGTCGCCGATGATGATGACCACCTGGTGGCCCCTGTCCTGGAACCGGCGCAGCGCGTTGAGGACCACGGCATGGCCGATGTGGAGGTCGGGCTTGGTGGGATCGAAGCCGAGCTTGACGCGCAGGGGCTTGCCGGCGCGCTCCTTGAGCTTGGCCTCCAGTCCCCCGTGGGGGAGCACCTCGGCGGCACCTTGGGTCAGGTGGGCGATCTCGGGAGCGGGGGTGGTCTGCGCGGTCAAGGGGATGTCTCCATTTGTCTTCGTTTAAACAAAACTTATCACTCTTCTTTAGATTATAGCGATCGCCTTCTGCCCGTGTAAAGCCGCGGTTCGAATCCCCGAACGGCGTGCGGCGCCAGGCTTTCGATCGCCGAGTGAAGCCTCGCTCGCTTCGGCACCTAGCTTCGTTAGATAGCTGCCGCGCAGATGCCCCGCAGACGGCCTTTGTCCTGGGGCTCCAATGGTGCTAGAATGTTGGTCACTTGCTAACAGCGGTCACTAGCGACAAGTCAGGTAAACCACGCTTGCTTGCGAGGTGACGTCCTCGCAGGAGCGTTGAAAATTTTACCCATGGGCTGAACCATGGAACATACCGAACGCAAGGAAAGGATTTGCGATTATGATGGCTGAGAAGGTCGTTCCCTCGAAACCCTACTTCCCCGGTCTTGAAGGGGTCGTGGTGGCGATTTCGCAGATTACCTCGATCAACGGGACCGAGGGCAAGCTCATGTACCGCGGGTACAACATCCACGAGCTGGCCGAGCACTCGACCTACGAAGAGGTCGTGTACCTGTTGTTCAACGGTGAGCTGCCGACCGATGCCCAGCTGTCGGCGCTCAAGCAGCAGCTCGTGGCCGAGCGCGCGCTTCCCGCGCAGGTGCTCGACGTCCTGCGCCTGATGCCCAAGGACGCCAACCCCATGGCCGCCCTGCGCACCGCCGTCTCGGCGCTCGCCTTCTTCGACGCCGAGGCCGAGGAGATGTCGGTCGAGGCCAACCAGCGCAAGGCCTTCCGCCTGACCGCCCAGGTCGCCACCATCGTGGCCGCCTTCGATCGCATCCGCAAGGGCAAGGAAGTCCTCGCCCCCCGTGCGGACCTCAGCCACGCCGCCAACTTCCTCTACATGCTCAACGGCGAGGTTCCCAACGAGGTCAATGCCCGCGCCATGGACGTGGCCCTCATCCTCCACGCCGACCACGAGATGAACGCCTCGTCGTTCGCCGCGCGCGTCACCGCCTCGACCCTCTCGGACTTCTACTCGGCGATCACCTCGGCGGTGGGCACCCTCAAGGGCCCCCTGCACGGCGGCGCCAACAGCGAAGTCATGAAGATGCTGCTCGCCATCGGCGACGAGGACAAGGCCGAGGAGTACGTCAAGACGGGGCTTGCCAACAAGCAGCGCTTCATGGGCTTCGGCCACCGCGTCTACAAGACCATGGACCCCCGCGCCACGGTGCTGCGCAAGGTCTCGAAGCAGCTGGGCGAGCGCGCCGGCGACCTGAAGTGGTTCAACATGTCCGAGACCGTCGAGCGTCTGGTCAAGGCCGAGAAGGGCCTCGATCCGAACGTCGACTTCTTCTCGGCGTCGGCCTACTACATGATGGGCATCGACATGGACCTCTACACCCCGATCTTCGCGGTCAGCCGCATCGCGGGCTGGTCGGCCAACGTGCTCGAGCAGTACGCCAACAATCGCCTTATGCGCCCCGACACCGACTACACCGGTGCCAGCGAGCGCAAGTACGTCTCGATGGACAAGCGCTAGTCAGAGCGTCTCAAGGGGGGGGTGGGCATTTGCCCGCCCCCCCTTGTCGTTCACGGGACCAGCCCGGGCCCCGAGAGCAGCGTGTCGTCGCCGGCCGCGCCGAGGGCGTCGTTGAGGATGACCAGGCCGCGAAGTTGCTCGGTGAGCAGGTCGTACTTCCAGACCCTGAAATCATGGCCGACCCGGGTCTCGAAGATCAGGCCCTGCCCGTCCGGGCAGAAGATCGGGTCGAGAATCCGGACCGGAAACGCCCCGGAACCGACGCTCGCCCCCAGGTTGGGGTAGGGAACCGCGTCGAGCATGCCGCTGAGGCGATCGAGCACCAGCAGCCGCGTGTCGGTGGAGCCTGGCAACAACTGCGCGTCGACGGGGCGACGGTTGAGGCTGAACGCCACCCAGCGGCCGTCGAAGCTGATCGCGACGTGCCCGATCCGATCGCTGGCGCCCGCCAGGGCCTCGCCGCTCAGCGGCAGGAGCTCTGAGAGGTGCGGCAGGAGCACGTCGTAGAGGTAAAGTCGCCCGTCGATGTTGGCGACCACCCAGCGGCCGTCCCCCGAGAGGTCGAAGTCCTGGATCACCGCGCCGAGGGCGTCGCCTTCGGCTGCGATCTTGCCGAGCTCGCGGGCCTTGGTCGCGAAGATGGGGTCGCTCGGCTTGAGGACGATGATCCCGCGCTGGTTGATGTAGGCGACGAACTTCCCATCGGCGGTGAGGGTGGCACGGGGCCCCCCGCGGTCGGGTGGGCGGCCGTCGGTCGCCGCAACGATGCGGACTTCGTTGACCAGGTCGTAGACGAAGATCGCGGTGCCGAAGGTGAACACGATCCTGTCCTTGGCGAAGGCATAGGGATTGAGCTGCTCGAGGGCGTCGCAGTCCAGGGGGGAGTCGACCTCCTTGACCAGCGGTCCCAGCCCGGCCAGGGCGCCGCTGAGGATCCAGACGTCGCCGAGGACCGCGTCCCACAGCAGGAGACTCCCTGTCGATCGTCCGGGTCGCTCGCGGCAGGCGGTGAAGGCGATGTAGCGGCAGTCGGCGTTCCAGCGATCGGCAGGGGGGGCGGCCGTGACGGGCGAGCTGCCCCCCTTCGCAAGGAGGGCGTCGGGCGGTGTGGTGGGCCCGCCACCACACGCGGCCAGCGATGCCAGCAACAGGCAGATGGCGGCGCCTCGGATGGTAGGCATGGGGTGAACCTCGTACGCATGCCGGCATGCTTGAAGCTTATCCCCCGAACCCCTGTTTGTCCCCTTTCATCCTGGACGACTTCCTTCGCCCTCTCGCCCTCTCACGGCGGAAACGCCGCAGGGGCGGCCTGCTGGCCGCCCCTGCGAAGGTGGGATCGAGCGTTTAGCCGAGCAGGTGCTTGACCCCGTCGCGCTCCTCGTTGAGCTCCTGGAGGGTGGCGTCCATGCGCTCCTTGCTGAAGCCGTCGATCTCGAGACCCAGGACGATCTTGTAGTCGCCGTTCTCGCAGGTGCAGGGGAAGCCGTAGACGATGCCTTCGGGGATGCCGTAGCTGCCGTCCGAGGGCACGCCCATGGTCACCCACGCGCCGTTGCTGCCGAGGACCCAGTCGCGGACGTGGTCGATGGCGGCGTTGGCGGCAGAGGCCGCCGACGACAGGCCACGGGCCTCGATGATGGCGGCGCCGCGCTTGGCGACGGTGGGGATGAAGGTGTCCTTGTTCCAGGCGTCGTCGTTGATCAGGGCCTTGACGCCCTGGCCGTCGATCGTGGCGAAGCGGTAGTCGGGGTACTGGGTCGCCGAGTGGTTGCCCCAGACGACCATCTTCTCGAAGCCGAGCACGGGCTTGCCGGTCTTGCTCGCGAGCTGCGAGAGGGCGCGGTTGTGGTCGAGGCGAAGCATGGCCGTGAAGTTGCGGGGGTTGAGGTCGGGGGCGCTCTTCATGGCGATGTAGGCGTTGGTGTTGGCGGGGTTGCCCACGACCAGGACCTTGACGTCACGCTTGGCGACCTTGTTGAGGGCCTTGCCCTGGGTGGTGAAGATGGCGGCGTTGGCCTCGAGCAGGTCCTTGCGCTCCATGCCCTTGCCCCGGGGACGGGCGCCGACCAGAAGGGCGATGTCGGCGTCCTTGAAAGCCACCTCGGGATCGTCGGTGCCGACCGTGCCAGCGAGGAGGGGGAAGGCGCAGTCCTCGAGCTCCATCATCACGCCCTTGAGGGCGGCCTGGGCCTGGGGCAGGTCGAGCAGCTGGAGGATGACCGGCTGATCCTTGCCCAGCATCTCGCCGCTGGCGATGCGGAACAGGAGGCTGTAGCCGATCTGGCCGGCGGCACCGGTGACGGCTACGCGAACGGGGGCTTTCATCGTCGAAATTCTCCTTATGGTGGTGCGATCAGAGCAAACGTCACTCGCGTTGAGCTGCGAACTCCCGTCGTTGCCGCGGTCGGTTTAGGCCACGGTAAACGCTCTGGCTGCCCTGTGGGACTGACCGCTGGTCCAGGCGCAAAGTGCGCTCAAGCAAGCTTTTCCGACTGAGTGTAGCACGTCGGCAAAGCTTTTCGCCATTCGAGAGCTGACGCCCTCGGCCTACTTGCTGGGGCGGGTCGCGGCGCGCCAGAGCTGGTACAGGGCCCAGATGGCCCCCGCCGAGAGGACGCCCGCGTCGTGGCGGCGCAGAGGCGGACGAACGGCCTGGTACAGGGCGTAGACCATGGGCGCCAGTCGGCGGTGGACCATGCGCGAGGCGGCGGATCCCTGCATGTACAGGCGCAGGGGGTGGGTCGGCGTCCTGCGCTTCAGGGGCTCGGCCGCAAGCAGCCTGCCGTGGATCATGTCCTTGAGGACGTGGTAGGCCGGCTTGAGCGCACCCGTGACATCAATCAGGCCGAAATGATTCTCGATGCCGATGACCTCGGCATGGCTGCCGTCCATCAGGTGCCCCGGCACGGCGTCGTAGAGCTCGTAGACGTTGGCGAGGTTCAGCTTGTTGTGGGGCCAGCGCTCGGGCGCCAGGCGCTCCGCCAGGTGGGGCAGGGCCTGGGCGTACCAGTCACGCATGGTCTCCGGGCTGTGGTCCTCGGGGAAAAAACGCACCCGCACCGGGCGCTTGATGAGATCCACGTTGGGGCAGCTGGAGTACCCGAACTCGCCCACGAGCGCCGTCTTGCCGTACCACGTCGAGCGCGGGTCGTTGACCTTGCGTGCCAGCACGTCGATCGGGTCCCAGTGCAGGGGCCCGGATCCCGGGACCCAAGTGTCGGGGTAGTGGTCCAGCGCGATCGCATCCACGCAGTCCCCCGCCTGCTCCATGAACTGGTCGGTGAAGTGCTCCCATTCGGTCCAGCCCGGATACGAGACGGGGGTGTACTCCGAGACGTTGGAGATGACGTTGTAGATGAGGAAGGCATCCTCGCCCAGCTCCTGGCGGGCGATCCGGAACAGGGGGACCAGCGCCTGCCAGCGCACCCCCACCGGCAGGGTGACGCGCCAGGAGGCCAGCGAGAACGTCTTGACCTCGAAGAGGTTGAAGTCGTCCTTGAGGTGGGAGACGAAGTTGTTGGGCTCGTTCCAGACCTGCCAGATGCCCACCAGGTCGCCGAACTCGCGGGCGCAGAGGCGGCAGTACTGCCGCCACGCCACGAGGAAGCCGTCGAGGTCCCGATCGGCCAGCTCGCACGCCCAGGCGGGAGGGTTGTACAGGATGGCGTAGATCGAGCGGCCGGACTGGACGAGGGCCTTCAAGTAGTGACGGTACCAGGCCACCACCTCGAGGCGCACGCGCCCCGGCTCGGGCTCCAGGTGGGCCCAGAGCAGGTCCATGCGGACGTAGCTCGCTCCCAAATCGCTCAGGTGCTCGACGGCGCGATCCCCGCTGCGGTGCAGCTCGTCGAGCGAAAAGTCGGGCGAGAGACGGGAGGGGTTCACGTTGATGGCCCATTGCAGGGGGGTGGTCATGCGGGGCCCTCCGGATCGTGTCCCTAGTATTGATCTTTTTCCCGCCGACTCCAAGAACAAACCCGAGAAGCGGCAATCGTGGGGCATTCGCGGTATAATGCTTCCCGACGAGGTGCTGATTGGTGCAGCTTTCCGACCGAATCCAGGAGTTGCTTTCGCATTTGCCGACCAACCCGGGCGTCTACCTCATGCAAGACGCCGCCGGGGCGATCCTGTACGTGGGCAAGGCGGTCAACCTGAGGAGCAGGGTCCGGTCCTACTTCCGGGAGGACAAGGGCCACTCGCCCAAGGTCCGCGCCCTGGTGCGCGTGATCGACCGCTTCGAGACCATCTCGACCACCACCGAGGTCGAGGCCCTGGTGCTCGAGAACACCCTGATCAAGCGGCATCAGCCCTACTTCAACATCCTGCTCAAGGACGACAAGACCTACCCCTGGCTCAAGCTGACCCTCAACGAGCCCTATCCCCGCCTCGTCGTCACCCGCAAGCGCCTCAACGACGGCGCCCGCTACTTCGGGCCCTATCCGGACGCCGGGGCCATGTACGCGACCCTGCGCCTCATCAAGCAGCTCTTTCCCCTCAGGCAGCGCCCTACCCCCCAGTTCCGCGACAGGCCCTGCCTCAACTACGCCATCGGTCGCTGCCTGGGCCCGTGCCAGGGGATGGTCTCGGTCGACGCGTACCGGGCCATGGTGGACAAGGTCCTCTTCTTCCTCGAGGGCCGCCACAAGGAGCTGCTGCGCGACCTGAGGGCCCAGATGAGTGAGGCGTCCGAGGCGCTAGACTTCGAGCGTGCGGCCAAGGCGCGCGATGCGATCGCGGCCATCACGAGCCTCCTCGAGGAGCAGAAGGTTGAAGCCAGCCGCGAGACCGACCAGGACGTGGTCGCGATCGCCTGCGACGAGATCTCGGCCAGCATCCAGCTCTTCGAGGTGCGCGAGGGCAAGGTGATCGGCCGCCGCGCCTTCATCCTCGAGCGCGCCGACTCCGAGCCGGCCGAGGTGCTCGGGGCCTTCCTCGGCCAGTATTACGACGCCTCGGCGCTCGCGCGGGTGCCCAAGGAGGTCGTCCTGCCCGAGGCCGTTCCGGAGCAGGAGGTGCTCGCGGCCTTCCTGGCCGAGAGGCGTGGAAGCAAGGTGGCACTTTTGGTGCCGCAGCGCGGCGACAAGTTGAAGCTCATGGAGCTGGTGGCCTATAATGCCCAACAGGCACTCGAGCAGGAGCGCCTGAGGCGCTGGGCTGCGCTCGAGAAGGGACCCCACAAGGCCCTGCGCGAGCTGGCCGACGCCCTGGGCCTCGCCGAGGTCCCGCACCGGATCGAGGGCTACGACATCGCCCACGTTCAGGGGTCGGACACGGTCGCATCCATGGTGGTCTTCGAGGGGGGAGTGCCGGCCAAGGCCGCGTACCGTCGCTTCAAGATCAAGACCGTCGAGGGCATCGACGACTTCGCCTCCATGCACGAGGTAGTCAAGCGCCGCTTCAGGCACGTGAGCGAGGGGGCGGATCCCGAGGGCCGGTGGAGCATGCCCGATCTGGTCTTGATCGACGGCGGCAAGGGGCAACTCGGCGCTGCTGTCGCCGCCCTGGATCGCCTGGGGGTGGAGGTGCCCATCTTCGGTCTGGCCAAGCAGTTCGAGGAGATCTACCTGCCCGGGCGCAAGGACCCGATCCGGCTCGGCGAGAACTCGGCGGCCCTGCACCTGATCCAGCGGGTTCGCGACGAGGCTCACCGCTTCGCCAACACCTTCCACGGCAAGCTGCGCGCCAAGCGCATGACGCGGTCGGTGCTGGACGAGGTGCCGGGCATCGGCGAGAAGCGCAAGGTCCATTTACTCAAGGCCATCGGGTCGGTGGACGCCATGCGCGCCCTGAGCGTCGACGAGCTCGCCTCGCGAGGCGCATTGCCCCACCGGGTGGCCGAAACACTGTACTCCCGCCTGCATTCGCCTGCAGGGAACTCGTAACGGAGCATTCGCCGGTTGTCATCACCCGACTCTTTCAAGCTGATCGCCTGCGCGCTGGTGGCCACGACGCTCCTCTCGCTGGGGAGCTCGCCCGTGGCCGCCGCCCGCCAGGCCGACCCGATCAAGAGCCACCAGGACCGCCTGCAAATGATCAACCAGCGGCTGGAGGCCACGCGCCAGCGGGTCAAGACCCTCCGGCGCCAGGAGCACAAGACGGTCGATCAGCTCACCGACCTTCAGCAGAAGCTGGAGCGCACCAGCGTCCAGCTCGAGGACTCGGAGTTCCGCCTCGATCGCGCCCAGCAGCAGCTAGAAGCGACCAAGGCCGCGCTCTCCAGGGCCAAGACCCGTTTCGCCCGCGAGCAGGTGCTCGCACGCAGCCGCCTGCGGGCCATTTACAAGCACCGGCAGGCCGATTACTGGGAGGCCCTGCTGACCGCACCGGATCTGGCCACCTTCACGACCCGCTATCAGTACTTCAAGCACATCTCCCAGACCGACGCCGAGCTGCTGAATCGCCTCGACAACCGCCTGGACGATATCACCGTCCAGAAGAAGCGCTACGGGGCGACGGTGCAGACCATCGCCACCGTCACCGACAACATCAAGCAGCAGAAGGACGAGATCCAGGACAACACCCAAGAGACCGCCGAACTGCTCGAGCGCATCCGCAGCCAGCGGGCCGAGGCCGAGGCCGCGATCGCCCAGCTGGAGCGCGACAGCCAGCAGATCGAGGCCATGATCCGCCGCATGATGGCCGCCCGCCGGCGCATGCCGCGCCTGGGCACCGGTCGCTTCGCTCGGCCCGTCGACTCGCCGGTCGGCAGCGGCTTCGGGATGCGCTATCACCCGATCCTCCACGTCAACCGCCCCCACCGGGGCCTGGATTTCAGCGCGCCTTCCGGCACCCCGATCCGGGCGGCGAATCGCGGCGTGGTAATATGGAGCGGGTGGTTCGGCGCCTTCGGCAAGCTCGTCATCATCGACCACGGGGGCGATCTCACCACCCTCTACGCCCACACCAGCCGCATCGTCGTCTCGAAGGGGGACGCGGTCGCGCGCGGGCAGCTCATCGCCTACAGCGGCTCCACGGGCCTCTCGACCGGGCCTCACCTGCACTTCGAGATCCGCCACAACGGCACGCCCGTCGATCCGTTAGGTTATCTGCGATAGAGCGTCTGACAAAACTGTTCCTGCTCCATGAGCCGCGGGCGCTCGAGCCGCCAGCGGCGGCCAAAGGTCAAAACATGCCTGGTTTTGTCGGATGCTCTTAGGGGTACACTGAAACCCGAGTCGACCCCGGGTCTTGCTTGGAAGGATGTCAGATGAAGCGCAACTTCGGTAACGTCATGGTGGTCATGGGCCTGATGGCGGCCTCCTTCGGGATCGGCATGGGCGTTCACCCCCTCAAGGTTGCGGCCGAGACGCGCTCCTTCTCGACCTTCCTCCAGGTCTACGACCTGGTCAAGAGCGAGTTCATCGACGGCAAGGTCCAGGAGAACAAGCTCGAGTACGGCGCCATCCGCGGCCTGCTCGACAGCCTCGACGATCCCTACACCCGGTTCATGGAGCCCAAGGTCTTCAAGTCCATGCAGGACGAGCGCCACGGCTCGTTCTTCGGGATCGGCATCCAGATCGGCATGAACAAGGACAAGCAGCTCTCGGTCGTCGCGCCCATCGAGGACACCCCGGCGGCCAAGGCCGGCCTCAAGAGCGGGGACCACATCGTCGAGATCGACGGCAAGACCACCAAGGCCATGGCCATCGAGGAGGCCGTCTCCCACATCCGCGGCAACAAGGGCACCAAGGTCATCCTCAAGATCCAGCGCGCCGCCCAGAAGCCCTTCGAGGTCGCCATCATCCGCGACTCGATCGCGACCAAGGCCGTCAAGACCAAGGAGCTCGATGGCAACATCGGCTACATCCGCCTCTCGACCTTCATGAACGAGAACGCCGACCAGGACATGCGCCTGGCCCTGGACAAGTTCAAGGGCAAGAGCGCGCTGGTGCTCGACCTGCGCGGCAACCCGGGCGGCCTGTTGCCCAACGCCGTCAGCATCGGGTCCATGTTCATCGACAAGGGCGTCCCGGTCGTCCAGATCGTGGACCGCGAGGGCAACCGCGAGACCCTCGACTCGACGGGCCGCCTGGCCATTCCCAAGAACAAGCCGGTGGTGGTGCTGGTCGACGGCGGCTCGGCCTCGGCCTCCGAGATCCTCTCGGGCGCGCTCCAGGACACCCACCGCGCGACGCTCGTCGGCACCAAGACCTTCGGCAAGGGCCTCGTCCAGACCGTCCACGCCCTGGACGGCGGGTCGGGAGTGGCGATCACCACCAACAAGTACCTGACGTCGGGCGGGAACGACATCAACAAGAAGGGGATCGTCCCCGACGTGGTGGTCGAGTTCCCGGCGATCGCGACCACCTCGGCCGACCCCGAGGACATGCCCACCCTGGACGACCTGATCAAGAACGGCAAGGATGTTCAGCTCAACAAGGGCATCGCGATCCTCAAGGAGAAGCTCGCGAAGAACTAGTCCGCTCAACGCGAAAGGGGGGATGGCCGAGGCCGTCCCCCCTTTCGCGTTGGCGCCTCAGTGCGAAGGCGCGGCGCTGCGGGTCGCGGGCGTCTCGCCCCGCAGCTGGTACAGGCGCCCGGCCTTGGCGTCCACGACGAACGGTGAGCCGTCGGGTGCCAGGGCGATCGCCCCCGGTGCGTCGAGGGGGGCGCGCTTGGCGTCGGCGGCCTCGTCAGAGCGGCCGGCCTTGCCGTTGCCCGCCACGGTCCGGATGGGGCCCCCGGGCCGGATCCAGCGGATACGGTGGTTGCCCGTGTCCGAGACGAGCAGGTCGCCGGTGCTCAGTACCACCACGCCGGAGGGCGAGGCCAGCTGGCTCTGGGCGGCGGGGCCGTCGTCACCGGCGAACCCCTCCTGCCCGTTGCCGGCCACGGTGGTGATCGCTCCGTCGGGTGCGATCTTGCGGATGGCATGGTTGCTGGTGTCGGCCACGTACAGGCTTCCGTCCGCGCCCACGTCGAGCGCCAGAGGGGAGTGCAGGGCGGCGTCCTTGGCGGGGCCCGCGTCGCCCTCGAACCTGGCGAGGCCGTTGCCCGCCACGGTGGTGATGCGGCCGTCGGTGTCCACCTTGCGGATGCGGTGGTGGCCCGTGTCGGCGATGTAGAGAGCGCCCTTGGCATCGGCCCTGACGTCGCTGGGGGCGTCGAGCTGGGCGCTGATGGCGAGCCCCCCGTCCCCGATGGGGAAGAGGGCGGTGCCGGTGCCCGCGAAGGGCTCGGGGGCACCGCCTTCGAGCATGCGGTAGATCCGGTTGGTGGGCGGATCGGCGATGAAGGTCGAGCCGGCTGCGAGGGCCAGGCCGGCTGGCCCCTTGAGGGCCTGCCCCACCGGTGCGATGACCCGCAGCTGCCCTTCGGGGCCGAGCACCGTCAGGCCTTCGAGGGTGGCGAGCAAGAACCCGTCGGGTCCGATCGCGAGGCCGCGCGGGGCCGAAAGGTCCCCCATGACGGTCGAGAGCGCGTAGCGTGGCGCCTGATCCGCCTCGGAAGGCGGTGGAGCCTGCTTGCATGCGGCGACGGACGCGCCGAGCGCGAGCGCGGCGGCCAGGGCGAAGGGCTGATGGCGCATGGCGAATTTTCCCCTTACGGCAGGACGGAGCGCAGAGCCGCTCCATTATGAAGCCCCTCTATTCTAGCGAACGTTTGCTCGTTTGGACGAGGCCCCGAGCGAACATAACCCGACTGCGGAGCGCGCAAGGCTCGACCTGATGCCGACGACAGCCGGATGATGTGATAAGATATCGCCTGGACTTGGGAAATGGAGGAAACACATGGAACCGATCAATCTCGGCATCGATCTCGGCCGCTCGGAGACGCGCCTGTTCGACGGCGAGCACCTCTTCGTGATCCCCACCCTGATCGGCGGCCCCGTGGCGACCATCCGGCGTGGCACGGCCCGGATCGCGGACGAGGCCCTCGAGGGCCACCTGTCGGTCAAGATCGGCTCCCACGAGTACTCGCTCGGCCGCCATGCGCAGGAGCAGCCTTTCCTCTTCCCGGTCAACGACGTGGACCTCTTCGCCGACGACCTCAACCTGGCCCTGGTGCTCGGCGTGCTCGGCCTCTACGTGCGCCGCATGGGGATCGAGGGCGTCCCCCCCCTCAAGCTCTGCCTCGGCCTGCCCGTGGCCCTCACCCGCCGCGCCGCCTACACCGAGGCCCGCCTGGCGGAGTGGACCAAGACGCACCACTTCGAGTTCTGCGGCGAGCCCATGACCCTCGACATCGTCCAGGTCGACTACATCCCCCAGCCGGTCGGTGCCGTCTACGCGGCCATTCTGGCGGGCCAGCTCGACTACACCCCCACCGAGAACATCGGCGTCATCGACCCCGGCCACCTCTCGACCGACTGGGTGGTCGTTCGCCTGCCCAACGAGCTCACCTCCTACTCGGGCCAGAGCACGGCGGCCGCGGGCTTCCGCCTGACCGAGGCGGTGAGCACCCACCTGTCCGAGCAGGGCGTGACGCGCCTCGACCCCCTCGCCATCATGGAGTCGCTGACGACCGGTGAGTACGTGGACAACGGCGAGACGATCACGGTCCGCGACGAGGTCACCTCGGCGCTGGTCGAGCGCATGGCCCAGCAGATCGCGCTGACGGTCAAGCAGAGCTGGCGCGACCTCTCCATCGATCGCATGATCCTGGTCGGCGGCTTCGGGCGCCTGCTGTATCCCCACCTGACCCAGAACTCGTACTTCCGCGACCTGCAGATGGGGCAGGACTTCCGCTATTACAACGTTCGAGGAACCTACGAGTACGGCATGGCCACCCCCCTGCGCTCGGACGAGGTCATCGCCCAGGCGAGCGCCAAGGTCGCCAAGGCCAAGAAGGCTCCCGAGCCCTTCGCGGAGCCCTTCGCCGAGGTGGAGGCCTAGCCGCCGATGCTGGGGGCATTTCAGGCCCAGCTCCAGCGCCTGCTGCGGCAGTCGGATGATCCGCTGGGTCTCATCACGCCGGACCAGCTCAAGGCCGTGCTCAAGTCGATCGAGGGCAAGTACAACACCCTTCGCGACGAGAACAAGCGCCTCAAGGCCCAGGTCTCGGAGCTGCGCGAGGGCAACGACCATCTCGAGCAGCGGCTCCATGCCCAGAGCGTGGAGTTGGATCGCGAGCGCACGGCTCCTCGCCCCGACCCCGAGGAGCTGCAGCGTCAGCGCGCCGAGTTCGCGCTGGTCCAGCAGGCCTCCGAGGCCCTGCGCGAGCAGCTCGCATCGTCCGAGGAAGCGATCGCGCGCCTCGAATCGGAGCTTCGCGCGAGCGAGGAGGGCACCGAGGCGGCGCGCGCCGAGCTGCTCGCAGCCCACGCGACCGCAGACACGCTGCGAAACGAGCTCGCCAAGTCCCAGGCCGCGTGCGACGCCTGGCGGCTGGAGCTGCACGAGGTCCGCAACGACTCCGCGCGCCTGATGGACGAGACGGGCGAGGCCACCCTGCGCCTCGAGGCCGCCGAGGACGAGCTCAAGGAGGTCCGAGAGGAGCTCGCGACGGCGCGCGAGGCCCTCGCCGATCGCGATCGCGAGCTCGCCGCCTTCCGCAAGACCACCATCAGCCCCCTCGAGCACGAGACCCTGGGGCAGGAGCGCGACGCCCTCAAGCAGCGCCTTGCTGCCGTCGAGACGCGTCTCAGGCAGGAAGAAGCCGCCCGCGACGCCCTGCGCGGCGAGCTGGACAACTCGCGCCACCACACTCAAGTTATCGCCGCCACGACCGATATCAAGATCCAGGAGCGGATCGCGTCCTTGGATCAGGAGAAGGTGACGTTGCGCAACCAGCTCGAATCCGCCCACGCCGAGACCGATCGCCTTCGCAAGGAGCTGCACGGCGCAGTCCAGTCGGCTTTCAAGCCCTCGGCCGCGCCAAAGGCCGTCCCCAAGTCCCATGCTCCCAAGCCGGCGAATGCCGAGGAGCGACGCAAGCTCCTGGCTCAGCTGATCAACGGCCAGAACCCCTAGCCCGAGGCCATGCCTGATGACCCCTGACGGCCTGCAAGCGATCTTCTCGCGCATCCAGGAGCTGCGGCAGACCTTCGGGGTTGCCCGCTCCGCGGCTTCTCCTGCTCCCGAGGGCGGGGGCTTCGCGGCGGCGCTCGATGCTGCGGCCGCAGGCGCTGCCGCGCCGGCTCGCTCGGTCGATCCGGCGCTGGTCAGGGCCGTGATCCAGGCCGAGTCGGGCGGCGATCCTCACGCCGTCTCGCCGGCGGGTGCCCGAGGCCTCATGCAGCTGATGCCCGCGACTGCTCGGTCGCTCGGGGTGGATCCCGACGATCCGCAGCAGAACGTGGCGGGGGGCACCCGCTACCTTCGCCAGATGCTCGATCGCTTCGACTCGGTGCCCGAGGCCCTCGCCGCCTACAACGCCGGCCCCGGCGCGGTCGAGAAGCATGGCGGCATCCCCCCCTACGCCGAGACCCGGCACTACGTCGAGCGGGTCATGGACCTGTACCGCAAGAACCAGGAGGGCAAGCGTTGATCCGAGGCATCTACACGTCGGCGGCCGGCATGAGCGCCGAGATGGCGCGCCAGGAAGTCCTCGCCAACAACCTGGCGAACGTCAACACCAGCGGCTTCAAGCAGGACATGGCGGTGTTCCGCACCCGCCTCGACAAGACCGTTTACCGGGTCGAGGCGCAGGGTGGGGCCCGGGCGGGAGCGCCTGCCATCCAGAAGATGGGGGACCTGTCCTCGGGGGTCTACCTGGACGAGGTGGCGACCCGCTACGGCCAGGGCAACCTGCTTCAGACCGACGAGCCCCTCGATCTCGCCCTGTCCGGCGAGGGCTTCTTCGTGGTCCAGCCCGAGAGCGGCGAGGAGCTCCTCTCGCGCGGCGGGTCGCTCAAGCGCGACGCCGAGGGCTTTCTGGCCGACGACAGCGGTCGGCGGGTCCTGGGAGAGGGCGGCCCCATCCGCCTCGCCGCGAAGGGCAAGGTCCAGGTCGATCAGAGCGGGGTCATCACGCAGGGGCAGGCTGCCTTGGGCAAGCTGCGCCTGGTGAAGGTGGAGCGCCCCGACCAGAGCGTCGAGAAGCGCGGCGAGACCGCCTGGCGCCTGAAGGATCCCTCGGCGGTCGTCGGTGGGGCGCGCCCCGAGGTGCTCCAGGGCTACCTCGAGGCCTCCAACGTCAACCCCGTTCGCGAGATGGTCGAGATGATCACCGTGCAGCGCGCCTACGAGGCGAGCCAGCGGATGATTTCCGCCCAGGACGAGACCCTGGGTAAAGCCGTGAACGATCTCGGCCGAGGATAAGAGTAGTCAGCAACAGCCCGGGGATTTCCCCATCGAGAAAGGACGTCCAGGATGCTCGGTTCCCTCTGGTCCGCCGCATCGGGCATGAAGGCCCAGCAGGTCAACATCGACGTGACCTCCAACAACCTCGCCAACGTGAACACCCCTGGCTTCAAGAAGGCCCGCGCGGAGTTCCAGGACCTCATGTACCGTACGGCGTCCGAGGCGGGAGCCCCCGTCAACAACGGCACTCGGACCCCCATCGGTTCCCAGATCGGCATGGGAGTGCGCGCCGTGGGCGTCGCGCGCTCGTTCGCGCAGGGCGACTTTCTCCAGACCGAGAACCCCTACGACATGACCATCGAGGGCGAAGGCTTCTTCCAGGTCCAGATGGGCGACGGCACTGTCGCCTACACCCGTGACGGCGGCTTCAAGGTCGACTCCAACGGCACGCTCGTGACCTCGGAGGGCTTCATCGTCCAGCCCAACATCTCGGTGCCGCAGGGCGCGCGCCAGGTGACGGTGACCCCCGAGGGGGTCGTGACCGCCATGATCGGCGAACAGGCCCAGAACCTGGGCCAGATCCAGCTCGTTCGCTTCGTCAACCCGGCGGGTCTCACCGCCCAGGGCCGCAACCTCTTCAAGCCGACCGAGGCCTCGGGGGACCCCCAGACCTTCGCCCCCGGCGAGGCGGGCGCCGGCACGCGGGTCATGCAGGGCGCGCTCGAGAACTCGAACGTGAAGGTGGTCGAGGAGATGGTCAACCTGATCGTGGCGCAGCGCGCCTACGAGGCCAACTCCAAGTCGATCTCGACCGCCGACGAGATGCTCGGCCAGGCCAACAACCTCAAGCGCTAGAATCAGTGAGGGTGAGCCGTGACGTTCGATCCACGCGTTGATCTCAGGTCCCTGCCCCAGGACAGGGGGCTCACGGCGGAGCAGAAGAAGATCAAGGCCGCGGCCCGCGAGTTCGAGGCGGTCATGATCCACCAGATGCTCAAGACCATGCGCAGCACCGTCAAGCCGGGCGACCCGGAAGGGGGCTCGGCGATGGCGACCTACCGCGACATGATGGACGAGCAGATGGCGCGGAGCATGGCCCACGGCCGAGGGATCGGTCTTGCCGACGTGATCGCGCGGCAGATGATGGGGCTGGACAAGCGCTCGCCCGACAAGCCCTGAGTGTTTCGCCACCCTCGCGACCGGGAACAACCACCTGGGTTGTTCGTTTGATCCTAAAGGAGCCTTCCCGATGCCGCTCTCCAATTGTCCTCGCTGCAAGAAGCTGTTCAACAAGGTCGCTGCCAACATCTGCGATGCCTGCCGGCACCGCGACGAGGTCGACTTCGAGCTCTGCTACCGTTTCCTGCGCGACAACCCCAACTCGACGGTCGCCGCGATCGCGGATGCGACCGGGGTCGAGCAGCGGCAGATCATGGACTTCTACCGCACCGGGCGCCTGATCGCCGGCGAGGCGGGCTACCCGTGCGAGCGCTGCGGCGGACCGACGCACCGGGGCTCGTACTGCGCCAAGTGCACCGAGTCCCTGCGCTCGGGTTTTGCGCCCGGCACGCCGGCCCGTCGGGAGGAGTCGCCCCGGTCCCTCGACGACGAAGGGGGCGGGCGCGCCAAGCGCGACTTCTCGCACCAGCTGCGCATCGACCGCCGCTGACCCCCTGCGTTCAAGGTCCCGCCTCTCGCGAAGAGGCGGGACCTTTTTCCTAAAGTTCCGCGGATTTCGGCCGATATTCAGAGCTAGAAGCCTCCCATTCGATGGATCGACAAGAGGACCCCCCATGAAGATTTCGTCCGAACAAATCCAGCAGATGCTCCAGGCCCGCGCCGTCAAGGGTGCCGGCAAGGTCCAGAAGGCGGCGCCGGTGGATCCGGTGGCCAAGGCCGACGGCGCGGCGCTCTCCGTCGCGGGCCAGGACATCACCAAGGCCCTGTCGCTGATTTCCAAGACCTCGGACGTGCGCGCCGAGAAGGTGGCCGCGCTCAAGGAGCGCGTCGCCGCCGGCACCTACGACGTGGCGGGACGCGACATCGTCGGCTCGCTTTTCGATCGCTAGCGGCGCGCACCGATGGAGACCCAGCTCGCGGCGCTCGAAGCCGCTCTGCGCCATGAGGCGGCGGCGTACCAGGTCCTGGTCAATCGCCTGCCCTTCAAGCTCGCGCTGATCCGCAAGAACCGCGTCGATCAGCTGGAGCATCTCACCCGGCAGGAGGAAGCGGATCTCGCTCGCCTGCTCGGCTTCGAGCGCGAGCGCCTCGAGAGCGTGCATGCGATCCTCGGGGCGCTCCCCGCGGGCACCGAGCCGTCGCTCGCGGGGATTCTCCCCCACCTGAGCGCTGATTGGCGCTCTCGCCTCGCCCCGCTCGGCGATCGCCTCCGGGATCTGGTCGGCGCCCTGCGCGAGGGCCACGAGACCTGCAGGGTGCTCCTCAAGGCGAGCCTCGAGTACGTGGACATCACCATGCAGCTGGTGAGCCGCACCGTGGCCAACGCTCAGCCCTTGCTGTACGGCGGTGCCGACGAGGAGACCCCCCTGCACTCCCCAAGCCTCTTGCTCGACCGGAGGGCCTGATGGACTATTCCCTTTACGGTCTGGGCGCCGCGTACCGCGGCATGGTCGCCGCCCAGGCGGCGCTCAACACCGTGGGCAACAACCTCGCCAACGCCAACACCGAGGGCTATTCGCGCCAGCGGGTCGAGCAGGTCCCGGCGGCCTCGATCATGCAGTACTCCTTCAACACGCCCGTGAGCCTTGCGCAGATGGGCGGCGGGGTGCAGGTGACCTCGATCAAGCGCGTGCGCGACGACTTCCTGGACATGCAGGTCCGCTACGAGACCGCCACGCTCGGGGCCAACGAGACCATGCGCGACCAGGTCAACCAGATCGAGGGCCTGTTCCAGGAGCCCGGAGAATACGGCCTCAGCGCGGTCATGACCAAGTTCTTCAACGCGTGGGATCAGCTCGCCGTCAAGGCGGATGACTCCGCGGCCCGCAGCGAGGTCCGCGAGCAGGGCGTGACGCTCGCCAACACCTTCAACGCCATGCACCGCAACCTGGTGCGCATGCGCGCCGACCTGGACGCGCAGATCCAGCGGCAGGTGGCCGACATCAACGGCCTCACCAGCCAGGTAAGCGCCCTCAACCAGCAGATCGCTGCTTCCGGGGCCCTGGGGACCCAGTCCAACTCGCTGATGGATCAGCGCGACGCCCTGCTGGAGAAGCTGTCCAAGATCACCAGCATCCAGACCAGCCTTCAGCCCGACGGCAAGATGTACGTCTACATGAAGGGCCGCGGCCTGGTGGACAGCGATCGCGCCGAGCTGCTTACGACTGCCGCCAACGCGGAGGGCAACCTCTCGGAGGTGGCCTTCCGCGGCGTGGTCATCCCCCCCATGGAGATCGGGGGCAGTCTCGGGGCGCTCTTCAGCGCCCGCGATGAGGTCATCGGCCGATCCAAGGCCGAGGCGCGGCCCGGCACCCCGGTGTTGCCCGATACCCCGAACGGCGTGCTCTACCAGCTCGACGTGCTCGCCAACGAGCTCGCCCAGAAGGTCAACGCCTACCACACGACCGGTACCGATCTCTCCGGGACCATGGCGGGGACCCCGTTCTTCGTCAATAACAACCCCTACGCCTCGGTTGCCGACAACACCTTCATCGGGGTCCAGGGTTTCCTGGTCAACCTGGACATCCAGAACGGCACGCCGGGCCTCGACAAGATCGTGGCGGGCCGCCCGACCGATGCGGCGCGCCCGACCGTGCCCGGCCCGGGCGACAACGAGATCGCCCAGAAGATCGCGAGCATTCGCTCGGAGGCGGGCTTCGGCCATCCGACCCAGACCCTCAGCGACTACTATCGCACCTTCCTCTCCAACCTGGGGGTGGTGGGACAGTCCGCCAATCGGACGGCCGTCAATCAGACCAACCTCATCGATCACCTGCACGACCAGCGGGAGTCGGTGTCGGGCGTCAGCTTCGACCAGGAGATGTCGGATCTGGTCCGCTACCAGCACGCCTACAACGCTTCCGCCAAGGTCCTCACCATGTTCGACGAGGTCCTGGATCGCCTGATCAACGGCGTGGCGCCGGGTCGCTAGACCTGATTCCACGCGAAGCACCTGCTGCACAGCGAAGGGACTGAACCATGCGCGTCACCAACAAGATGATCTCCGACAGCGTCTACCGCAACGCGGGCTCGCACCTCGAGAAGATGGCGGACCTGCAGGAGAAGCTCGCGAGCGGCAAGGCCATCAACAAGCCCTCCGACAACCCCAGCGCCGTCAACGTCGCGATGCTCCTTCGCAACACCCTCGCCGACCAGGATCAGTACGTCAGCAACCTCAAGCAGGTCGACACCTGGCTCGACACCGGCGATCAGACGATCGGCTCTGGGCAGACGGTCATGCTGCGCGCGCTGGAGCTTGCGACCCAGGGAGCCTCGGACACCGGGACCCCCGAGTCGCGCAAGGCCATCGCCCAGGAGGTGCGCGAGCTCCAGGAGCAGCTCCGAGGCATCGCCAACACCCAGCTCGCTGGGCGCTTCATCTTCGCCGGCTCCCAGACGCTCACCGAGCCCTACCCCAAGGGGGCTGCCCCCGATCCCACCAAGATCGACAACGTCGACGCCCTGACCGCCGAGATCGGCCCCGGCATCGCGATCCGCTACAACGTGACCGGCACGGAGGTCTTCGGGGCCACCACCGATCCCAACAGCGCCTTCAAGGTCCTCGATGACCTGGCGGTGGCCCTGGAGAGCGACGACGGGAAAACCACCGGGGCCCAGATCGATCGGATCAATGCGCGCATCGACACCATGTCGTTGCAGCGCGCCGGCCTGGGAGGCAAGAAGAACCGCTCGGAGCTGTTGGCCGAGCGCTACAGCGCCACCGAGGTCAGCCTGCGCGATCTGCTGAGCGCCAACGAGGAAGTGGACATGCCCAAGGTCATCTCGCAGCTGACCCTCTCCACCAGCGTCTACCAGGCCTCGCTGGCGGCGAGCGCCCGGATCGTCCAGCCCTCCTTGATGGACTTCCTCAAGTAAGGCGCCGGATGGGTTAGAATGGGGAGAGACCCCTTGAAGAGCTTGGAGCCCATGACCATCACCACCCGCCAGTTCGGTCCCATCGACTACTCGGAGGAGGCCGTGATCACCTTCCCCGAGGGGCTGCTCGGCTTCGAGCGGATGCATCGCTTTCTCTTGATCGACCAGCCCGAGATCGAGCCGCTGCGCTGGCTCCAGTCGATCGACGAGCCTCAGATCGCCTTCACCGTGATCGAGCCCGAGCTGGTATTCCCCACGTTCCGGGTCCGCCTCTCGGCGACCGATCGCGAGGGCCTCGGCCTCGGTCCCGGGAGCGAGCCGCGGGTGCTGGTGCTGGTGACGGTGCCGCAGGATCCCGCCGACATGACGGCCAACCTCCTGGGGCCCCTGGTCGTGCACCCCGACAAGAAGCTGGGCCGGCAGCTGGTACTCCACGATTCCGCCCTCGGCACCCGCGAACGTCTCATCCCCGGCGCGGCCAGCGCCGTCACCGCCTAGTCGCGTCAGGGGGACCCATGCTCGTCTTGAGCCGCAAACCCAACCAGAGCATCATGATCGGCGACGGGATCGAGGTGGTGGTCCTCGAGGTCAAGGGGGACACCGTCAAGATCGGCCTCAAGGCTCCGCGCGACGTCAAGGTCTACCGCCAGGAAGTCTACGCCGAGATCACGCGCGAGAACGCGCGCGCTGCCGCCGCCGTGGCCCCCGCCTTGGATGCCGCCCGGCTGCTTCAGCAGGCCCTCAAGAAGAAGGCGGAGTCGACCGAGCCGCCGAGCGCAACCTAGCCTGGCGACCACTTGAAAGCTTTTGCCCCCGGATGGTATAAAGAGGCGATGCCTTGCGCAGCGCCTACAGGCGTCCTCACGCGCTCGGCAGGCGTGCAGCGGCCAGGGATCGGCGCGGCGACGGGCACACGGACGGGTGCCCTGAGACAGGCCCCCAGCGACGGGGCGAGGACCGGCTTGAAGATCCGCCAATACACCGCGGCCACCATGCAGGAGGCCCGACTCAAGATCAAGATGGACCTCGGCCCCGACGCCGTGATTCTTCACACCCGATCCTTCAAGCGAGGCGGGGTCTTCGGCCTCTTCGCCAAGGAGATGGTCGAGGTCCTGGCCGCGGTGGATGCGCCCGACCCCGGCGGCTACCGCCTCAGCCCCCCCCTTCCGAGCCCCACCGGCCATACCCCGACGCTCGTCTCTACCATCGCCCCCGCCCTCCCTGTTACCGGGCCAAGCGAGCCGCCGCCGCCCAGCACGGAGGTGGCCGAGCTAAAAGAAGCGGTTGTCGAGGTCAAGCGCATGCTCGGCTCCATGGCCGAGCAACTGGGCACTGGCCGCGTCGAGTGGCCCGCCCCCTTCGCAGCCTTCTACAATCGCCTGGTTGCAAGCGAGCTTGCGCCGGAGCTCGCGCGCGCGCTGGTGACCAAGCTCGTCGAGAGCGGAGCCGCCGAGCCCACCCCCGAGGCGGTGCGCGCTCAGGAGTCGCTCATCGCGAGCTGGCTCTCCTGTTCGGGGGCGATCGCCCCACCCGAGTCGCTCGAGGCACGCCCCAAGATCGTCGCGCTGGTCGGACCCACCGGGGTTGGCAAGACGACCACCATCGCGAAGCTCGCCGCCAACTTCCGCCTCATCCAGCAGCAAGACGTCGTGCTGATCACGATCGACACCTACCGGGTGGCGGCTGTCGAGCAGCTGCGCACGTACGGCGACATCATCGGCATCCCGGTCGAGGTGGTGGTGACGCCGAGCGCTCTCAAGGACGCCATCGCACGCTACTCCGACAAGGACGTCATCCTGATCGACACGGCGGGCCGCTCGCCCTCCAACCGCATGCACCTGCACGAGCTGCGGGGCTTTTTGGACATCCCTCAGCCGCGGGAGGTGCACCTGGTCCTCTCGGCCACGACCAACCGCGCAAACCTCGAGCGGATCACCGAGGCCTTCGAGCCGGTCGGGGTCGATCGGGTGATCTTCACCAAGATCGACGAGACCGGCGCATTCGGGGCCATGCTCTCGGCGGCGCACACCTTCGCCAAGCCCCTCTCCTACCTCACGACCGGTCAGAGCGTTCCTGACGACATCCGGACCGCCGACGCGGCCGCGATGGCGCGCATGCTCACCGACGAGATGCTCGTATGATGGGCGATCAGGCCGAGCGCCTCCGCCAGCTGGTGCAGCGCGGCAAGGCCCCCGAGGTGCAGGTGACCCCCCCGATCCTGGTGCCGCTCACGACCGAGCAGGATTTGGAGACCGCCCGGAAGAGCGATGCACCTGAGGCGGTACCGGCGACAGAGCCGTCGCCGGCCGCACCGGCGCCGGAGGCTGCTGGCCTCCCGCCTGGGGTCTCGCTGCCCGTGCCCGAGCCCGGAGCGCGCTCGGGCCGCACCATCGTGATCACGAGCGGAAAGGGCGGCGTCGGCAAGACCAACGTCACCGTCAACCTCGCGCTCACCTTCGCGCGGCGCGGTCGCAAGACGATCCTCTTCGACGCGGACCTCGGCATGGCCAACGTGGACGTGATGATGGGCATTTCGCCCCAGTACTCCATCGCGGACGTCCTGAAGGGGCGAAAGCCCCTCCTCGAGGTGGTCCACTGGGTCAGCGACTACCTGGGCATCGTGCCGGGTGGCTCCGGCGTCTCGGAGCTCGCGAACCTGGAGCCCGCCCAGCTCGAAACGGTGCTGGCACAGCTGGCCACGCTGGAGTCCGCAGCCGAGATCATCCTGGTGGACACCGGGGCGGGCATCTCGCGCAACGTGGTGAACTTCGTGATGGCCGCCAGCGAGATCCTGGTGGTCACCACCCCCGAGCCCACGGCCATCACCGACGCCTACGGCATGATCAAGGAGATCGACGCGAACAACCCGTCGGCGACGGTACAACTGCTGGTCAACATGGCGGACTCGGAGGCCGAGGCGCGATCCGTCGCCGCCAAGCTCGCGATGATCGTCGAGCGGTTCCTGAGCGTCAAGATCCAGTACATCGGCTGCATCGAGCGCGACGGTCACGTGAGCCGCTCGGTCCTCATGCAGCAGCCCTTCACCCACGCCTATCCCAACTCCACCGCGACCCGGCGCCTCAATATCCTGGCCGGGACCCTGCTCGCCCAGAACGACGAGGGCAAGCCCAGCGGCGGCTTCTTCTCGCGCCTGGTGCATCAGATCTTCCGGAGCGGGCGTTCCTGATTTCATTCCTCACGAATTCCTCACGGTTTCGATCCCACTCTAGCAGATTACCTGCTTGCTGTTACCGATCCGCCGGATGAAGAATCCTCAAGGCGCCTGCGACGCATCCGATCTCGGAATGAAGAGCTTTTTTCTAAGCGCGTTAGGTGATTTTTCTGTGAAGTTGCCCGCGAATATGCTAAATTTTTTCTCCAATCGGTCGATTGAGTGTTATAGAGGGCTATCCCGGCGGGAACAAGGGAATAAGCAAATAAGCAAGAGTTCGGGCAAGGAGGCCCACGCCCCGGATCCGGGGCTCGCCACGATCCCCTCGGGTGAGGGGATGTATCTCTCCATTACGGAAGGAGCCGAAATGAAAAAGACTCTCGGAATGATCGCGCTCACCGGTGGCCTGGTGGCCGCTGGCTGCGCCATGCTGCCCACCACCGGTGCGAAGGCCCCTGCTGGCCAGCCCACCGCCGTTGGCCTCAGCGGCCCCGGCAGCGCCTACATCAACATGAACGGCGACCGCGGCATCCAGGCGATCGCCGGAGGTGCCAAGGAAGTAGTTGCCCGCGTCTATGAGGCGGATGCCACCTATGGCAGCGCGTTCGCCGCATCCGGCTCGGCCGCCGCGGTCATCGAGCAGTACCAAAGCAAGGTCCTGATGGCGACCGCCTCGGTCGTCTCGGGTACCGCCAACCTGGTCCTGCCCCCGCTGCCCGCCGGCAAGCATGTCATCAAGCTGGATGCCTACAAGTTCGCCGGCATGGTCGATGCGGCCGGTGCGGACACCGCGAGTGCCAGCACCAACCTGGTCGCTCAGTCCGAGGCCTACGTCCAGACGGTTGTCGGTCTGCCCTACAAGGCGACCTTCCCCCTGTTCATGACCTTCGCCACGACCGTCGACGCCTCGCCCTCGTCGGGCACTGCGACCCTGTCGGTGCAGGCGCCCGCCGTCGTGGCCGGCACCACCGGCCTCTTCCTGCGCATGGCGAACTGGAACTACTACGCGAACACCGCGTCCAACTCGCTGCGTCTGGTGATCACCCACCCGACCGCCTTCGCGGCCAACCTCGCGTCGGGCTCTGCGGGTACCTACGGCATCGGCGACGTGAAGGCTGCCAAGGGCTTTACGACCGGTTCGATCCCCGCCTGGAGCTGGACGAACGATCGCAAGTATCTGTACACTGACCTGACTTTCCTTGCGGCTTCGGCCAGTGAGTATGCGTCGAATTCCTACACGGTCAAGACCACCGGCTCGCTCTCGCTCTCGCTGCCCGCAGTCTTTGCTCCCTCGGGCTACAAGCTGACGGTCATCGATGCGGCCAGCGGCTCGTCGCTGGACGGCGGCTCGACCCTCAACTAAGGGAGAGTCAGGATGAAGAGGCGCTTTCTCCTCGTCCTCCTCGCAGGCTGCCTCTTGGCAGCCTGCGAGGAGGTCCCGACCGGAAACCTGCCTGCTAGCTCGGGGACGAACACGACCACGAACCAGCAGAACAACAATCAGACCGGTCAAACCGGCCAGACGGCGACCGGGAAGGACGCGGGCGGTACGATCGATGACGGCAAGGTCGTCATCCAGTTCCCCGATACTGCGGAATAGGTCAAGGCCCTCTTCCTGCTTGCAATCGAAGACCCCTCACGGCCCTGGCTGTGAGGGGTCTTCGAATTCGAACGGCGATTGTTCCACGACGCGAAACTGCCGGAACTTCGGCTCTGCGCTCACAGTGGGCGATTTGCATGTCGGTTTAGCGTCGTGTGAACAAACGTAAAAGCGAACAAGCATTCTCTGGGGCAAGGAGGCCCGCACTTCGCACGCTGATGCAACGATATCGATCAGTTCGAGCGTCGATCGAGCAAGTCTAGCTTTTGGTTGTAGGATCGAGCGGCATCCCAGGCCTCCTCGTATCCGACGATCGGGCCGCCGGAGCGCGCCAGGTAGGCGATGCCGGCGCCTGCTGCGGCCGCCAGGTCGACGGCCGACACTGCGAGCCAGGTGCGGGTGAAGACGCCGTCGGGTTTGCGCTGGTAGTTGGTGACGAACAAGCCCAGAAACACGGGGGCGAGGGCCAAGAGGCCGAGCGACGTCACGCCGAGGGCGGTTCGCGCGTTTTGCTCCGCCTTCACCTGGGGCATGAGCGAGGGGTGTGCCTCGAGTCGCTCCACCGCCTCGATGAAGCGATCGCTCGAGATGGGATGATCGCCCATTCGAAGGATATAATTGCCGTTGCCGGTGGGGGTGACGTTGACGTACTCGATGTCGCCGCTCACCTTGAGCTTCGGCAATCCCGAGGCTACGGCGAGGCCCGGCAGCTGAAGTTGCAGGGCGGTGAGCGCGAGGGTGGTCAATCCCAGTCGGGTCTGGTTTCTGCGTTGGCTCATGCTCTCTTAGTACCCTGTTTTGCGCCCAATGAAAAGGGCCCGCGGCCGCTGCGGCGGTCACGAGCCCTGGTATGAAGCGTGTCTTAGCTGTCCTGAGTCTTGCGGCGGCGGCTCTGGAGGAAGGCCCGGCCGTTGCGGACCGTCTGCAGCGAGCGGTTCACCTCGTTCTCGAGCTGCGCCAGGACCTGGTCGGCGTAACGCTCGGCCGAGGTCCGAAGCTCCATGGCCTCGCGCTGGGCGTTCGCGATGATCTGCTGGGCCTGGAGCTTGGCCTGCTGGATCTCCTGCGCGGTCGGGCTGATGAAGTCGGGCATGGGCATCGCCTCGCGCAGCGAGGGCTCCTTGGCGATGGGGGCCTCGACGACGGGCGAGCGCTCGGGCTCTATCCGGATCGGTTCGCGCAGCGAGGGCTCTTTGGTCTGAACGTCACGCAGCTCGGGGTGGAGGGCCAGCGCGGCCTTGCGAAGCGAGCTATCGAAGGCAGGGGCCTCCACGATGGGCTGGGGGATCGCTGCCGGCCGCTTCAGCGACTCCTCGCGCAGATCGGGCGGCAGGGTGCGCACGGCCGTCGGGGCGCTCACGGGATCCTGGGCGCCCACCTCGGCCTCCGAGGAGAGCAGCGATCGCACGCTCGTGGATACCGAGACCTTGGGCGCGGGGCCCCGGCCTGCGTCCTGTTGGTACTGGAGCACCAGGTCGCTGCCGTTGAGGCCGAGGAGCTTGGCGTACTGGCGGATGTACCCGTGGATGTAGACCGGAGCGGGCAGCTTCGCGATGTCGCCTTCCTCGAGCGCGACGAGATAGGGCAGCTTGATGTAGGTGCGCTGGGCCACCTCTTCGAGGGTGATCCCCTTGGCTTCGCGGGTCTGGCGCAGCGTCTGGCTGACGGATGACATCGGAAGGCTGGCTCCTCAGTGGTTTCGGGCAAACGGTTCCTTGATGGCGTCAATTCTAGCAGGGAGGCCCTCCCCTTCCAAGTCCTCGCGTGGCTCCAACGTGACTGTCGTCACATGTAAGCATGGAGAAATCGTCGTCATGAAGCGCGTTTTACCTCTTTGTTAAAAATCGTTGCGCGTCGTTTTCCCGCTGGTTTTCCGGGGAGCGGCGCTTGGTACAATAGGCCTGTCGCCCTTCACAGAGGTTGCCTCATGCTGCAAAGCCTGCGAATCGAGAATTTCATCCTGATCGAAGCCCTGGACCTCCAGTTCCACGAGGGGATCTGCGTGCTGACGGGCGAGACGGGCGCCGGTAAGTCCATCATCATCGACGCGGTGAGCGCCATTCTCGGCGGCAAGGCCGGGCCGGACACGATCCGGGCCGGAGCCAGCCGCGCGCGCCTCGAGGCGACCTTCAAGCTGGACCCGGTGGCGGCCCCCATCGCGACCTGGCTCGAGGCGGAGGGGATCGAGCCGGCCCTGGCCGGGGAGCTGCACATCTCGCGAGACATCACCCCCAAGGGCAGCCGGTGCCGCATCGAGGGGGTGCCCATCCCGCAGTCGGCCCTGCGCGAGCTCGCCGAGTCGCTGGTGGACATCCTGGGCCAGCACGAGCACACGCTGCTGACCCATGCTCGTGAGCACCTGACGCTCCTGGACCGCTTCGGCGGGCCGGATCTCGAGGCGCTGCGGGCTGAGGTGGGCGCGACCCACCACAAGCTGCAGGCCACCGCCCGCGAGATCACCGAGCTCACAGCGGCCGCCGTCGAGCGCGAGCGCCAGCGCGACTTCTGGCAGTACCAGCTCGCCGAGATCGAGGAGGCCGACCTGCGCTCCGAGACCGAGGAAGAGGAACTCAAGGCCGAGCGAGCGATCCTGGCCAACGCCGAGGACCTGCGCCACGACCTGGTCGGGATCCATCAGGCTCTCACCGCCGGAGAGGAGGCGCCCAGCCTGGTGGACGGCCTGGGCGACGTGATCGGCCGCCTGCGCTCGGCCGCCTCGGTGGACCCTGACCTTCGCGGGACGGTGGACTCCCTGGAGGACGCCCTTTCGGCGTTGCAGGAGGCAAGCCGCGATGTGCGCCGGCGCTTCGAGCGCCTGGAGGCGGACCCCGAGCGCCTGCGCGAGGTGGAGCAGCGCCTCGACACCCTGCGCGACCTGCTGCGCAAGTACGGGCCGACCCTCTCGGAGCTGTGGAGCTACCGCGATCGCATCCAGCAGGACCTGGAGCTCGCGGACACCGCAGGAGAGCGGATCGCCCGCCTCCACCGCGACCGCGACGTGCTGGAGGCGAGCCTCGAAAAGCTCGCCAAGGCCCTCTCCGAGGCCCGCGTCGCCGCCGCGGCCCGAATGGAGGCAGGCATGACCAAGGAGCTCGCCGACCTCGGGATGAAGGAGGCGCGCTTCAGCGTCGCCTTCCGCGCCCTGGCCTCCGTCGGGCCCGAGGGGGCCGAGACGGTGGAGTACCTGCTCGCGCCCAATCCCGGCGAGCCCCTCAGAGCGCTGGCCAAGACCGCCTCGGGCGGCGAGCTCGCGCGCCTGATGCTCGCCCTGAAGACGGTCCTGGTGCGCGGGGCCGCGACCCCCACCCTCATCTTCGACGAGGTGGACACCGGCATCTCCGGGCGTGCCGCCCAGGTGGTCGCCCAGAAGATCGCAAGCCTCGGGCACCGCTACCAGATCCTGCTCATCACGCACATGCCGGCCATCGCGGCCATCGCCGACTGCCATTGGCACCTGGAGAAGCGCACGGAAGAAGGGCGCACCCGCCTGCACGTCTCGCCGCTGGACGCCGAGGGCCGCGTCGCCGAGCTCGCGCACCTCGCCTCGGGCGACGCGAGCTCCGGGGCTGCCACCGACCATGCCCGCGAGCTGCTCTCGAAGGCCCACGCCTTCAAGGGGCAGGAGGTGGTCCGTTGAGCGAGAGCCGGATCCGGATCAGGCAGGGCGATCGCGAGCTGGAGCTTGCGGGGGACGCCGCCTTCGTCGCCGCCCAGCTGGATCGGCTCTGGCCCCTCGCCTTCGGCCAGGGGGCTCCCGTCGCATCCCCTTCTCCCTCCGGCCAGGCGCCTGACGACCGGCGCGTGAGCGCGACCTTCGCGGTCAAGAAGAACCTCTCGTTCGAGGCCTTCGCCGCCCTCAAGGACCCGACGAGCGATCGCGATCGCCTCCTGGTGCTCGCCTACTACCAGGAGAAGTACGCCGACCAGCAGGCCTATCCGGTCGCCGTCCTCGCCGAGGCCTGGGCGCTCGCCTGGCCCGAGCTGCCGTGGGACGAGGGGGTCTGGAAAGAAGCGGTCGAGGGAGGCTTCCTCCAGTGGCAGGAAGACGGGCGTCTGACGCTCAGCTTCGCCGGCGACCAGTACGTCCGGGACGGCCTCGCTTGACGGCTTGAGCCGATGACGATTGGGCGAAAGGCGCTAGCGGCGCCACGCCCGCTCCACTACAGTCGAACCGAATGCAAGGGACCATCCGGTACCGGATGCCCTGGAAGGAGGTCCGTCTGTGCGCGTGCGACCCCATCGCGCTGCCCTCTTCGCGCTGGCCGTCACCGTGGGCTCGATCGGTTGCAACCAGGCCCCTTCGAACGCGCCTCTTCCTCGGCAGGAGAGCGTCGTTCCCACCGAGAAGCCCGATTTCGTCGCCGCCCCGACCCCCAAGCCCAGCGGTCCCCCCGGCGTGAGGGCGGACTGGCCGAGCGTCATGGGCGGTCGCGGCAGCTACGTGGCCGACTTCGACGCGCCGAGCACCACCCTTTCGGACTGGAAGGACCCGCGCCAGGACGACGGCCACACCGCCTATCCCTGGCTCTACTCGGGCACCTGGAGCCTCGTGCCCTCCGTCGGGGGAGCCGCCTCCGGCAGCCTGCGGCTGGTGTCCGGCGGCGGTCGCGCCCTCGAGCACAACGACCTGCGTCCCCAGCCCTACCTCTCGTTTCGGCGCTACGCCGGCAAGGCCTTCGGCACCGACGACGGGCAGCTGCCCGCCCAGTACCGGGTGAGCCTGCAGGTGACGCCGATCGCCTCGCGCGAAGAGTTCTACCCGCCGGTCGGTGACCAGGGGACGCCCATCTACTACCTGGACCCCACCCACTACGTGGAGGTCCTCCTGAAGGCCAACACCTTCGAGGTCTGGGAGTGCAACGGGGGCGAGCCCCTCAAGTGGCGCGGCTGGCGCGAGCTCTACGGCGAGAGCGCCTCCCACTCGGCCGGCGTCCCCGTCACCCTCGGCGCCGAGGTCAACTCCAGCACCGGCACCATCCGGGTCTACTACAACGGGCAGTTCCGGCGCGAGGTCAAGAGCGAGATCGTCAAGCCCTACACCCACTACTTCGCCCTGCGCGGGGCGAGCAACCGGGTGCAGTTCGACAACCTCATGATCCAGGGATACTGACGCCGCTAGCTCAGGGCGCCCGAGCGCGCCCTGAGCTAGCGGGTGCTGATGCCGAAGGGCTGGTAGAGGGCGCAATAGCCGCTCAGGCCGGTGAGCCCGAGGACGCCGCCCGCGGCCCCCGCGGCGATCTGGCCGCCCTGCGGCATGCCGGTCGGATTGGCCGCGGCGAGGTAGACCAGGCCCGCGCCTGCGACGAGGCGAAGGGCGCGATCGAGCGTCCCCTCGTTCGCCTCCACCTTTGCCAGGCCGAGGAACATCAGGGGCTGGTTCGGGGCGTTGTCCCACGGGGCCACCCCCCACGCGAGGGGGCGCTCGGCGGGCATGGCGATGGTGTCGGCCATCGCGGGGGCGGCCATGGCCCCCAGGGCGAGCAGGCCGACGATCAACTGTTTTACCATGGGGGGTATCCTCCTTCATCGCGGTGCGGGAAAGCGTTGTGACGCCGCGATCTCCATGATTATAGAGGTTGCCGCCGGTCGCATCCGAAGATAATACGCAATAGGACGATCGGTCGTGGATCGGCTCTCTGACTAGCGCCGCATGAGGCGGTCCAGCAGCCGGATGCCCCCCACCAGTATGTTGGAGGCCCCCTGCAGGAGCATGAGCAGCCCTCGCAGCGGCAGGTTCAGGAGCCACTCCAGCTTCGCGCCCGCCTGGTCCATCGCCCCCATGGCCTTCTCAACCCCGTCGCCGGTCTTCTGGAGGCCGGTGGTGAGCTGGCTCTTCACCTTGGCGGACTGCTCATGGAGGGCCGAGGTGCGGTAGGTGGCCTTGACCTGGTACAGGCTGCGCTCCAGCTCCTGCCAGAAGTCGCCGGTCCTCGGCTGCGAGAGGCTCTCCTGCACCCGGGGCAGCGCCGCCTGGAAGGTCTGGAGCATCTGCTCCAGGACCCTCGGATCGGCCTTGCGGATGGCGGTCTGGAGGAACAGGTAGTGGCTGCGCGAGGTGGGGGTGTCGCTGTACTGGGCGATGATGCCGCAGACGGCGCCGTCCTCGCGCGGCACGAAGTACATGGCGATCGCCGCCAGCACCCGGGTGAGGCCGTACATCTTCTCGTCGGCCTCCATGAGGGCGCGGGGGATGAGGTCCCGGAAGATCAGCTCCATGGAGGGATCCACCGGCCGCAAAATCGCGCCTCCCTGGGCGACCTCCTGCATGGGCAGCATGGGGAAGTTGAAGGCGGCGCCCACCGGCGACTGGCCGAGCTCCTTGCAGAAGCCGGCTTTCCAGACGATGCCCTGGACGTTGAAGGTGACGACGCGCGATCGCTTCGCCAGCTTCTGGATCATCAGGGCGTCGTTTCCCTCGGCCTCGCGAACCGAGGGGCCGAGGGCGCTGTTCAGCTGAGCGGTCGTCTTGTTGACGCGCTGGTAGGCGGCCTGGATGTAGGGGTCGCCCGGGGCGAGCTGCATGTCCGCGAGGTCGTCGGGATTGGCGGGCAGCCTGGGCGTCGGGGGCACGACCGGCCGTGCCGAGTCCGTTTCGGGACGCGCGCGCCGGCGCGGGTCGCGCGGCTGGTTGGGCATGGGCTCCCCCCCCTTTGCGTGCTTAGAGCATCTAACAAAACCAGGCCTGTGTCGATTATTGGCCGCCACAGGCGGCTTGGAGGAACAGTTTTGTTAGACGCCCTAGCTGGGTTTACGGTGCAGGTTGCGCGTCACCGAGAACAGGCTCCCGACGGCTCCGATGCCCATTCCGATCGCGGCGAGGTAGCCGACGATTCTGAGCGTCTCCACGGGGTCGGCGGAAAGCGGGATGAAGGGGAAGAGCTCCTGGAGCTTGCTCACCACGAAGATGCGCCAGCTGAACAGCACCGCCGCCGTGATGGCCGCCCCGGCGAAGCCGAAGAACATCCCTTCCAGGATGAAGGGCCAGTGGATGAAGCCTTCGCTCGCCCCCACCAGCTGCATGATCTCGATCTCGCGCCGGCGGTTCTGGACCGCGAGGCGGATGGTGTTGCCGATGACCGCGAGCGTCGCCATCAAGAGCAGGCCGGTGACGACGAGGCCCAACAGCTGGGTGAAGCCCGCGATCTGCTGGATCTTGGCGAGCAGCTCGCGCCCGTACTTGAGGTCCTCGACCGCCGAGAGCTTCGAGATCCGCTCGGCGACGGCCGGGGTGGCGTCAGGGTCGGTCATCTTGACCCGCAGGGTGTTGGGCAGCGGGTTCTCGACCAGGTTCTCGAAGCGGAACTCCGACTGCATCTCGCTCTGGAGGTTCTTCCATGCCTCCTCGCGGGTGATGAGGTCCACCGAGGCGACATCCGGCAGCTGGCGGATGAGCGAGGCCGTCGCGTTGGGGCCCGCGTCGTCCCTGAGGAAGACCATGATCTCGATCTTGGAGCCGACCGAGCGCGCCAGGGCGTTGAGGTCCTCCGAGAGCAGCCAGAAGCCGCCCAGGATCGAGAGCGAGACCGCCATGGTCACGATCACCACCCAGCTCATCCAGAGCGAGCGGGTGATCGAGGCGAGGGCTTCCTCGCAGATGAATTCGAACTGTCGCCAGAGGCGCTTAATTGACTCCAACCGAGTAGACTCCCTTCGCCTGGTCCAGGACCAGGCGCCCGTTATCGATGGTGACGACGCGGCGCCGCATGTTGTCGACGACCAGCTTGTTGTGGGTGGCGACCACGACCGTGGTGCCGTGCATGTTGATCTTGGTCAAAAGCCGCATGATCTCCCAGGACGTCTCGGGGTCCAGGTTGCCCGTCGGCTCGTCCGCCAGCAAGAGCGGGGGGGTGTTGACGATGGCGCGCGCGAGGCAGACCCGCTGCTGCTGGCCCCCCGAGAGCTGGTGGGGCAGCGCGTCCGAGTAGTCGCGCAGGCCGACCAGGTCCAGCGAGGACCTGACCCGCTTCTCGAGCTCGTTGCGGGCCGTGCCCTGGATCTTGAGGGCGAAGGCCACGTTCTCCCGGACCGTCCGCTGCGGCAGGAGCTTGTAGTCCTGGAACACCACCCCGATGCGCTGGCGCAGGGTCGAGAGCTGGCGGTGGGGCAGGCGGCTCACGTCCACCCCCCCCACCATGATCTGGCCCGAAGTGGGGAGCTCGGATCGGTAGAGCAGCTTGAGCAGCGTGGACTTGCCCGCGCCGGAAGGCCCGACCAGGAAGACGAACTCGCCGCTCTGGACCTCGAGGTTGAGGCCGACCAGGGCCTTGACCCCGGTGGGGTAGATCTTTGAAACCTGCTTGATCCGAATCACGCCCGGTTCTCTCCTAACTTCTCGCTCAAGACCAGCCAAGCGAAGCGGGGCAGCGTCGCGCTCATGCGCCTCCAGCGCCAGGGCTCCTGGATGAGGCGGAAGAGCCATTCGAGGTGAAGGCGCCTGAAGGCCAATGGCGCCCGCTTGACCCGATCCGCGAGCACGTCGAAGCTGCCGCCGACCCCCATCGCGACGGGGACCCCGAGGAGCGCCTGGTGTTCTTGGATCCACTTCTCCTGCCGGGGCACGCCGAGCGCCACCAGCAGCACGTCGGGCCGCGCCGCGCGGATCTCCTCGAAGATGGCGCCCTCCTCTTCCGGAGCGAAGAAGCCCGAGCGGACACCGGCGATTTCAAGGCCCGGGTAGCGCGCCGTCAGCGTCGCGGCGGCCGTGGCGGCGACCCCCTCGCCCGCCCCGAACAGGTACATGCGCTTGCCGTTTGCCGCGCACCACTCGGCCATGTGGCCCACGAACTCGACCCCGGCGAGCTTCTGGACCGGCCGGCCCTGGCGCCGGATGGCCCAGACCACCCCCGAGCCGTCGGGCAGGACCAGCCCCGCCCCGCGCAGGACGTCGCCCAGCTCGGGGTCCGCCATGCCCTGGATGGCCATCTCGGCGTTGATGGTCACCACCTGCAGCGGCTGGGCGGGTGTGGCCGCCTGGACCCGCGCGATCGCGTCGTCGACGCCGAGCGGATCGATCGGAAAACCGAGGACGTTGACTCTCACGTTATACCCCCCTGCCGGGCGCATCAACCGCGCCGGCGGCCCTCGGCAGGCCGAGAAGCGCCTCGATCGCCTCGAAGTTGAGCCGCGCCTTGGCGCGCCAGGTCTCGCTCACTCCTGCCATCAGCGCCGCGCGCGCCTCGCGCGCGCTCCACGCCGAGCGCAGCAGGTCCTCGAAGCTGCGGGCGTCGTCCAGGTCGCTGAGGCTGGGGACCGCCGGGAAGTTCCACTGGCTGCACAGGTGGGCCACCTTGGGGTCGTAGACCAGGCCCAGGGCCGGCACCCCCGAGGCGGCGGCCATGATGAGCGCGTGAAGGCGCATGCCGACCACGAGGTCCATCCGGCCGATGAGCCCCATCATCTCGGCGGGGCTCAAAGGGGTCTTGAGCTGGGCGACGGGCGCGTGGTGCCCCTCGGGGCGGTATTCCAGGCAGGCGCGCAGCTCCTCGGTGATCCGCCCGTCGCCGGGCAGCTGGAACGGAAGGAGCACCACCTGGGCGTCGTGGTCGACGGCGACCTGGGTGAGGGCGCTGGTGAGGACCTTGAACTGGCGCTCGTACCAGGTATGCCAGGGACGCAGGGCGACCGCGATGGTGGGTCGGCCGGGCTCGATGCCGATGGCCTCCGCGATCGCGTCGATGCGCGCGGAAGGCGCGCTCTCGAGGCACAGCACCGGATCGGCCGCGAGGGTGAGGCGATCCTTTCGGATGCCGAGCTCGCGCAGGAGGTCGTAGCTCGCCTGATCCCGCACGGTCAGGGCCCTGGCCGAGGAGAAGGCGAAGCGGGTCAGCATGCGGCTCAGGGGCTGGCTGAGCGGGCCGACCCCCTGGCCGAAGACCATGTTGGGCACGCCCAGCAGGCGCGCCATGGTCATCAGGCCGCCGTAGTAGGGGACCGAGACGAGGCCCGTCACGTCCTGCATGAGGCCGCCGCCGCCGCTGAGGAAGAGGCTCGCCCCGCGCAGCTCGCGGGCGATCGCCTTGAGGTCCAGGCGGGAGACGGCGCGCACGCCGAAGGCCGCCTCGGTCTGCTCGGGGTTTGCCGACAGCACGACGAGCTCGCAGCGCTGGCCCAGCTGCTGGACGATGGTCGCGAGGATGGCCTCGTCTCCGAGGTTGCCGAAGCCGTAGTAGCCTGAAACGACGATCCGGTGCAATAGTCTCTCCTGCCCCGATCCGGGTGCCGAGCGTTCGCCGGGGCTCTTACCCGTCAAAGACACAATTGTACCAGGATTAGAGCGCCTGACGAAACTGTTCCTGCCAGCCGCCCTCGGCGGCCAGAGGCTATCTCCTGCCTGGTTTTGTCAGGTACCCTTGAAGCGCCCTGTTCAGCTCTCCATCAACTGCTGAGCGAGCGCTGCGCTCACGGCCTGCACGTCGCAGAAGCCCAGCTGGATGAGCACCTGGCCCAGCATGTGTCCGGTGACGGTCTGCTCGGCAAGCGCCACCTGCAGCTGCTCGGGAGACAGGGCGCCGCGCTCGAGCAGGATCCGGCCCAAGCGGGTCTCCTGCAGCTTCAGGCGCAGGGTCTCGCGGACCTGCTCGGCCGTCACGAGCCCCAGCTCGACCAGGATCTCGGTGAGCTGCCGCTCGGGCTGGGCAGCGAGCACCGAGAAGGCCCGCTCCAGCCCCGCGTGGTCGATGAGCCCGCGACGCAGGAAGATGGCGCCGGTTCGCTTCTCGGCGCTCTGCTGGGCGAGGGCCCAGTCCACGACCTCGGCCGTGGAGGCGCCCGCCTCGATCAAGAGCTCGCCGAGCATTCGTCCGGCCCGGGTCTGGGCCTCGAGCGCCGCTTGAAGGTCCGTGAGCGCGATCGCCTCGATCCTTAGCAGGATCTGCCCGAGCCGGGCGTCGCGCAGCTGCTCCTTGAGGGCCGCGTCCACGGCCTCGAAGGTCGTGAGGCCCATCTCGACCAGGCTCTCGCCGAGCTTCTGGCCGGGAGTCCGCTGCGCGAGGGCGGCCTCCAGGTCCTCTTGGCCAAGGGCGCCGGCGCGGATCAAGAGGGCGCCGAGGCGGGTGTCTTCGGTGGGCTCCAGGCGGTTGCTCATGCGCTCCTCGCTGCAGTGGGGCGGAATGGGCTCAGTTTATCAGCCGCTTCTTCGGGCCACAACTCCGGCCCCTCGCAAATGGTACAATGCCCCCATGCGCCCGCGTCACACCATCGCCGTCGCCCTTGCTGCGACCATCCTCATGCTCGGTGCCTCAGCCGGCTACGCCGACGTCCCCGATGACAAGTCCGGGCGCGTGCGCGAGTACAAGGAACGCCACTTCGAGCTGACCACCCCGTCGAGCCACAGCTACGAGATCCGGCAGGGCGAGGGCACCGCCTCGGTGAGGGTGGGCGATCGCGCCCTCGTCGAGCGCACCGACGATCAGGAGCTCAGCGAGCGCCTTGTTGGCGCCGAGCGCACCCGCGCAGCCTGGCAGCTTGCCTGGGGAGTGGCCATCCCGCTAGGCCTGTTCGTCTTCTACGACAACTTCCTGGGCAAGCCGCGCCCGACAGGGGAGGGCCTGTCCCAGCTGCCTGCCCCGGTCGTCTCCTTCTATCCGGGCAATGACCTTCGCTCGTATGCGATCGCAGCCCTCGGCGCGGTGGCCGCGGGCTACGGGGCCGGCAACGTGGGCTCCTGGGCCGCCGAGCGATTCGGCTGGGCGTTCCCCAACCTGCTCTCCCAGGACGACGCCAAGCGCGGCGTCAAGCGGGCAAATGATCGCCTGCTCGACGAGCTCGCCCTGGTGCCCGCGGACCTGCTGGCTGCGAGCACCAGCGTCGCGACCGCAGAGACGACCGAGAGCGCCAGCGCCTCCGCTACCCTCCGGGGGGAGACCGGCAGCGCCGCCCACTACCTCGAGAAGGCCGCCTCGACCCTGCACAACCAGCGGGGCGAGGGCTATCGCCTCTACCTGGTCTACACCAAGGACCTCGCCGACAAGTCCGGCAAGCTCCAGAACGGCAGCTGGCGCTACCTCTTCTACAACTCCCAGAAGCTCGAGGCGATGGAGGTCGCGGTGCCGATCTTCGGGGCGAGCCCGACGGTGGGCCCCGCGCCGGACGCCTTCAAGGAGTGGCGGACCGGGACCAACCTGGCCGACACCTGGAAGGTCGACAGCCCCAAGGCCATGACCGATCTCCAGAACGCCCTGGTCGAGCGCGGGGTGCCCTGGCTCACCGAGGACACGACCATGATCCTCTATCCGCGCTACGGCAACTTCCAGACGCCCATCTGGCTGCTGGATCAGGGCCAGGGTCCCCTGTCGCTCGGCGTGGGGATCGACGCGGCCTCCGGCCTCGTGGTCGATCTCAAGCAGGCGGGACTGGGCCTCGGCGCCGGCATGAACCCGGGCGGCGGCAAGTAAGATAAAGCTTCAATTAAGCTTTGGCGAGGGATCGTCAGCATCCCCCTCCCCGGCGCGACAACTCCCACTGGAGCCCGATCCTTCTTTGCGCGAGGCTGTTGCCCATGGCCATCCGATCGAATCCGACCGTCCTTCGCTCGCCCGTTCGCCCGGCCTCCTTCGCCGCGCCGGTCGCCGCTCAGGGGGACGTGACGCCGGCCCTTCCCGCCAAGAGCGACGCCCCTGCGCTGCCCGACCCCGGCAAGGCCAAGGCGCTCGCCGATCTGGTGATGCACCCGATCAAGACGGTGAAGGCGGCCTTCGACTGGGGCAAGAACATCCTCTCTTTCGATCGCCTGGGAGCCATCACCCCCGCGAACGCGCCGCAGGCCCAGGCGACGCTCGGAGCGGCGGATCAGGCCCTGGGGAGCCTCGCCAAGCTCTTCCCCTTCATGTTTCGCGCCGTTGATCGGCGGGCGGCCCAGGCGGTGACGCAGCTGCGGCCCGGCATCGAGCAGGGGCTTTCGGAGCGCAGCCTGCACGGCATCAACATCGTCTGGCCGGTGGGCGGCTCCAACCTCTCGGCCCTGAAGGAGCTGACCGCCTTCGAGCGCGTTTTCGCGAACGCGCCCGATGCGACGGTCCAGAAGGCCCTCAGCGGCATCTCCGAGATCAACGTGCAGCGGCTGAGCCTCTGGGACGTGGCGAACCCGATCAAGCGCCAGGCCGCGACCCTCGTCATCCAGCGCCCCCTCACCTGGCTCCCCGGACAGAAGTCGGTCGAAGAGAGCATGAGGGCCTATCTCGATGCCCAGGGTACCGTCAAGGCCGCGATCTAGACGAGCCGCAGCGTGCGGACCCCCGCCCAGACCCCGGCGTTCTTGAGGCGCTCGGTCTCCTCGCCGAGGAAGTCGTCGTCGGTGGCTCGGCGCTCGAAGCGCTGGAAGCGGTTCTCCATCTCGCCCGACTCCAGCTTCATCATGGGGCGGTAGCGGTAGCCCAGCGACACCAGCTTGTGCTTGAGTAGCTGCGAGGCCACGGTCTCGGCGCCGCGGAAGCGAGTTTCGAGCAGAAAGCGCGTTCCCATATTCCCTCTCCTGGCGTGATGCGGCCAGAGGCGTTATACCCCGGCAAGCACGAAAAAAAAGAGAGACGGGTCCGTGGACCCGCCTCCGTCGAGTGGAGGTAAGCGGATTCGAACCGCTGACCTCTGCAGTGCGATTGCAGCGCTCTACCAACTGAGCTATACCCCCGCGACATTGCTGAGTGTCGCAGAGGACGCCAGCCTTGTCAAGCTTGGCCTCTCGTCGCGAGGCGTTTCAACCCTTCCAAGCGACGCGGAAGATGATGGAGCTGCGAAAAGGCGGGTCGCGCTCGAGCGCGACCCGCCTTTGGAAACCTGGAATTCAGTGGAGGATAGCGGATTCGAACCGCTGACATCCTGCTTGCAAAGCAGGCGCTCTACCAGCTGAGCTAATCCCCCGCAGAACACGAGAAAGTGGGCAATACTGGATTCGAACCAGTGACCTCACCCTTATCAGGGGTGCGCTCTAGCCAACTGAGCTAATCGCCCGAGAAATCGATCGGTTGTACTCAAGGTCTCCAAGCCAATTCCCCACATCGCTGCGGGGATCGAGCCGAGGGCCTTGACGACTAGATAGCGAATGAGCCGCTGGGTCATTACCCAGCCTGAGAGTAGAAAGTGCGGGTCTTGTATCAACCTGGTTCGACATATGGGGTTTCGCGCTGAGGCAAACCCCGTGTCTCCCTAGAAAGGAGGT
>DATNQI010000083.1 GCA_036704125.1 Pantanalinema sp.
CGGCACCCGCGGCCTTCGCGGCCATCGCCTCGCCCGGGCCCACCGACTGGCCCCGCCTCGAGGCCCTGATCCGCCACCAGGCCTTCGAGGTCGCCCGCCAGACACTGCAGGGCGACCTCGCGGCCCTGCACGGCGAGGATCGCGAGCACGGCCGCTTCCTTCTGGGCTACGCCGAGCGCCGCCTGGGGAACCCGAGGGCCGCGCGCGAGCACTTCGGGGCCATCCCCCCCCATAGCCTGTGGCACCCCCGCGCCCAGAAGGAGCTGGTGCTGCTCGAGCGCGCCGAGGGCCGTCACGACGCGGCGGACGCGACGCTCGCGCGCCTGCTGCCGCAGCTGACCGGCCCCGAGAAGGACGACGCCGGCCTGGAGCTTGCCGACGATCGCTTCGCGCGCGGGGCCTTCGAGCCGGCCCTCGCCGCCTACCAGGCGGTCTTCGATGAGAGCAAGGACCCCCAGCGCCGCGAGCACGCGGCCTACGCCATCGGCTGGTGCTACGAGCGTCTCGCCAACCCCGCCCGTGCCATCTGGTCCTGGAAGGAGGCCGCGCGCCTCTTCCCCGAAAGCCTCCAGGCCAAGCCCGCCCGCCTGATGCTCGCCAACCAGTACCTGCGCCTGGGCAAGCCTCTCTTGGCGGCCGACGAGCTCCGCGCGCTGGCCACCAGCACCCAGGACCTCGAGCTCGCGGCACGCGCCCAGTTCGTCGCGGGCGAGGGCTACGCCGCGGTGGGCAACTGGAAGCTCGCCGGCGCGGCCTACGCCATGGTCAAGCCCGGCACCCGCTGGAGCGAGCCTGCCGAGTACGGCGAGGCCTACGCCCGCTGGCAATCAGGAGACGCCAAGGGCGCCAAGCCCGCCATGGAGCGGTGGCTCTCGAAGTATCCCAAGAGCGCCTCTCGTCCGGCCGTGCTCTACGCGCTGGGCCGGGTCCACCTCGAGCTCGCCAACCCCGCCCAGGCCCGGGCCTCCTTCGAGAAGGCGGTCGCCGAGCCGGGATCGGGCTCGTACGAGGAGCTGAGCCTCTTCGGGCTTGCCGAGCTCGACTACAACGACGGCCGCTTTCCCGCCTGCATCGAGCGCGCCAGGCGCCTGCTCTCGGGCTACCCCGAGTCGGCCCAGCGGGGACCGACTCGCTGGCTCTTGGCCGAGAGCCTCCTGTCGCTCAAGCGCTACGACGAGGCGATCGCCATCTACACCGACCTCGCCAAGCGCGAAGGCGATCTGGCCTTTTTGGAGGGCAAGGGCGACGCGGTCACCTTCCGGCTCGGCCTCGCCCACTTCCGCACCGAGGAGTACGCGGCGGCGGCCTCGTACCTCAAGGACGTGACCGACGGCCGCTACGGCCAGGAGGCCCTGTACTGGCTCGCCGAGGCCACCTACCGCACGGGCGACTACGCCGGGGCGCTCGCCCACTACGCCCGCTTCCTCAAGGCATACCCCGGCGCGGAGAAAGCCCCCGAGGCGGCCTACGGCCAGGCCTACAGCGCCTACCAGCTCAAGCGCTACGACGAGGCCCGCAGGCTCTTCAAGCAGGCCGGCGACACCCTCAAGGCCGCGCCGCTTCGCCAGGACGCCATGCTGCGCCTGGGCTCCCTCCAGCTCAGCGCCCACGACTGGGGCGCCGCCGAGTCGACCTACGCCTCGCTCTACGGCAGCCAGCTTTCGGTCGAGGCCCTGCCCGACGTCCTTCTGGGCCTCGCGTGGGCGACCTACCGCAAGGGCAACGCAGCAGAGGCCCTCAAGCTCGCGGACTCCTTTTCCGAGCGCTTCGGCGGCCACTCCAAGCTGAACCGGGTGCGCGCGATCGCAGGCCAGGCCGCCTTCCGGCTGGGCAAGTATCCCGAGGCGGTCTCGCGCTTCGAGGCGATCCTGAAGGATCCCAAGGCCGGCGCCGAGGAGCGCGCGGACGCCCAGGCCCGCATCGGGGCCGCCTACTTCAACGCGGCGCAGTACGACCAGGCCGCGGACACCTACCAGGCCATCTACGCCGACGGCAACCGCCCCAAGGCCGAGCGCGAGCAGATCGCCCAGCCCCTGGTCCAGGCCCGGATCGCCAAGGGCGACTGGGACGAGGCCCGGCGCGTCGCCCTCGAGGCGACCGGCTCGGCCTGGGCCGGCGACGCCCTCGGCCGCATCGCCCAGGGCTACCTGGACAAGGGGCGCGCCGAGGAGGCGATCGGCGCCCTGGACGCCATCGAGAGCCCCACCCTCGAGCAGCGTCATCTGCTCGCCATGGCCTACTTCGCGGCCTCGAACACCGAGGCGGGGCTCGCGACCCTCGATGCCCTCTGCCGCGTGAGCGGCCCTCAGCAGATCGCATGGACCCTGGAGCTCGCCGATCGCTACCTTGCCGCCAACGAGCCGGCCCGGGCCAGGGAGGCCTACGCCCTTCTGGCCAAGCTCCAGCCCGGTCACCCGGCGGTGCTCAAGGGGGCGGTGGCGGTGGCGACCGCCTACGCCAAGGACGGCCGCGACCAGCTCGCCCTCGACGCCTACCGGGAGCTCGCCAAGCGCTTCTCGTCGCGGCTTGACGTGGCCTCGGTCGCCTACCTGCGCATCGGCCAGATCGAGCTCAAGCGCGGCAACCACGCCGACGCGGCCGTGGCCTACCGCCAGGCCGAGAAGGCGAGCCCCGCGGGCTCGCTCGGGGCCGTGCAGGCCCGCTACTGGCTGGGCTACGCCCTGGTGGCGGGAAAGCGCTTCGAGGACGCCGCCGCCGAGCTCTCCAAGCTCAAGGTGCCGAGCACGGTGGGGCGCGAGTGGCAGGCGCTCGCCTGGCTCAAGCAGGGCGAGGCCTACGAGCACCTGCGCCGCTGGAAGGACGCCGAGAAGCTGTACCGTCAGGTGGCCGGCACCACTTCGCTGCCCGCGGCCGAGCGCAAGGAGGCGAGCGATCGCCTCAAGTGGATCGACCAGAACGTGAACAGGAGGTAGCCGTGAAGCGCTGGATCGTTACGACCTGCACGGCCTTCGCGCTCGCCGGCACCCTGGCCGTCGGAGCCCAGGCGGCACCGGGCACGGCGAAGGCTGCGCCCAAGCCCAGCCTCGAGAATGCCGAGAAGTTGCCGGTGGATTTGCCCTCGGTCCTCATCCGGGGCGAGGACGAGACGGCCGGGCCCCTCTTGCCCGGCAACAAGCTCTCGCCGGACGAGCCCGGGGCCATGCCCTTCACCCTCCCGCGGCCGCGCACCGCCCTGGACCTGGACCGCTACCTGGCCCAGGCCTCCGAGAGCGTGACCCCTTCGATCGCCGGACCGCGCGAGGCCGCAGCCGTGCCCCGATCGGGCTACGGCGAAGGCCGGCTCGGCACCCTCGGCCTGCACCGCTACGACCTCGGCGCGTACCTGGGCAGGGCGATCGCCCTGCCGGTGGGCCTTCCCCTGGACGCCATGACGGCGCTCGGCGAGATCGAGGGCCAGACCGGCGCGGGCGTGACCCCTGTGCCCGGGGACTGGTCGCGCTGGCACCTGGGCCTCTCGGCGGCCAGCGAGTCGCTCGCCGCAGGGCTTGCGATGGATCGTCGCGCGACCACGGTCGCGCCGGGCACGGGGGATGCGCTCGCCGAGGGCCTCTCGCTCAACGGCCGCTACCGCCTCGCCGAGGTGAACCTGCGCCTGGAGGCCTCGGGCGGCCGGGTCGCCGGGCCCGCCTCTCTCGGCATCGACAGCGGCGTCGGTCAGGGGGCCCTCGCGGGGACATGGCGCCCTGAGCTGGGTCTCGCGGACCAGACGGTGGAGGTGGCGGCGTCCATCGGCCACCGCCGGACCGAGAAGCGTTCGGACGCCCTCGTCTACGTGGCGGCCTCGGACGAGTGGGCCTTCATGCCGCGGTGGAGCCTGAACGCGTCGCTCGGCCTGGGCCACCTGTACGAGCGGGGCGTGATCGATCCGGGCCTGGCGGTGCGCTACCGCCCCTCGGACGCCACCGAGCTCGCGGCGGGCCTGCGCGCCCAGACCACCATGCCGACCTTCGAGGCCCTCTACCTGTCGCGTCGCTTCGTCGCAGGCAACGGCGCCCTGGTCGATCAGAGGGTCCCCTTGAGGCTCGACCTGTCGGGCAGCCATCGCCTGGACGATCGGTGGTTCACCCAGGCCTCGCTCTCCTACCTGGCCGCCGAGCGCTGGATCGCATGGCGCGCCATGCCGGGGGCAACGGGCCTCTGGCAACCCTTCAACCCGGGGCTTTCGGGAGACTTCGGCAGCGCGACGCAGCATGCGACAGAAGGCGAGCTCGCCGTGCAGTACCGTGCCTGGGACGACGCGGGGCAGCGCTTCTTCTATCGCTGGCAGACGGTTCAGCCCCTGGGCGAGATCCGGCAGGAGGCGGGCACCGCCCACGAGAGCACCTGGCTTTCTGGTAAACTGAAGGTGGACCTCGGGGCCTCGGTCGTGCTCCAGCAGCTCGGCGAGGGCCAGACCTCGGCCCAGACGGCGACGGGCTACCAGGCCCTGCTGAAGGGCCAGGGCACCTACCGCCTGACCCCCGATCTCGCGCTGTACCTGCGCGCCGATGCCCTTCCGCTCAAGCAGGAGCAGCCGGCCCTCAACTTCTTCGCCCCCGACGCCCTCTGCGTCGCCGGCGTCGCTTTCGGATTCTAGGAGAGCGCCGTGGCCCCCACCACGATCCAGCCGCCCCGCAAGCGAAAATCCCGCGCGCTCGCACCCACCGTGCCGGCGCTCGCGCTCGCTGCGGCCACCCCCGCGCCGCGGACCTGGCTCGCTTCCTTGGGCGCTCATGCGATCGTCCTGCTCCTTCTGGCCTGGGCGGCCGGGGCCGAGCACCCCGCCGAGCCCCTCTCGCAGCCCATCGAGCTGGTGGACGTGGTCACCGACGGTCCGGTGGGCGACACCAAGGGCCAAGCAAGTGATCGCCCCACCGCCAAGGACGTGGCCCAGCGCGTGCTGCCCGACGCTCCCGTCGAACGCCATGCGGACCGCAAGGTGCCCGTCGAGGCGCCTCGCAAGGCCCTCACCTCCCAGGCTCCCGCTCCCAAGGCGCCCGTCCCCAAGCCGATCCAGCCGAAGCCCGACTACGACGCGCTCTTGGCCCAGCGCGAGGCCAAGGACCGCGCGCGGGAGGCGTCGCGCATCGGGGCGCTGGCCTCGGCGGCCGAAGCCGCCCTCGCCTCCGACGGCGGCGAGGACGCCTCGGCCCAGAGCCCGCACCGCGGCGGAAGCATCGACTCGGGCACCGGCCTGAGCGGGGATCTCGCCCAGCGCCGGATCCTCGAGCAGCATCCCCCCAGCTACCCCGATGCGGCCCAGCGAATGGGGGTCGAGGGCGACGTGCGCCTTCGGGTCTGGGTCGGCGCCGAGGGCCGGGTGAGCCGGGTCGAGGTCGTGCGCCTCTCGGGCACCCCCGAGATGGATCGCCGGGCGCTGGAGTCCCTCAAGCGCTGGCGCTTCGCCCCCTTGCCCGAGGGTGCCGCCCCCGTGACCCAGTGGGGGGAGATCACCCTTCGCTTCCGGCTGGACTGATGCCCACAGGAGACTCCGGGTTGAACCCTGACGACGCCGCGCCGCAACGCATCCTCTACACCTCGCGCCTCAACCCGAACGGGGCGATCCTCGAGGCGCAGGCGGTCGATGGCTTCGCCTGGCGCACGGTCGATTCGCTCTCCGATTTGCGCTACGCGGGGGGCGAAAGCGCCAAGCTCCTGGTCGTGGACCGCCACCTGATGGCCACGGGCGACGCGGCCACCCTGCGCGAGATCGCGGCCCTCTGGGGATCCAGCGGCGTGCTGGTCTGCTCCTATCCGGAAGGCGAGGAGGCCCCTGCCGAGGTGCCCGAGGACCTCCTGTGGGGCTACCTGCGCGAGCCCTACCATCCGCGAGGGTTCGGCAAGCTGGTCGACAACGCCTTCCAGTTCATCCTCAACCGTCTCGAGACCGAGCGATCGCGCCTGGAGCTGCGCGAGTACGCCGTCAAGCTCCAAGAGCTGAACGCGATCGGGATCGCCCTCTCGTCGGAGCGCGACCCCGACAAGCTGCTGGACCTCATCCTCAAGAAGAGCCGCGACATCGTCTACGCGGACGCCGGCAGCCTGTACCTGGTGGAGCGCAAGGAAGCCGGCGGCCCGGTGCTGCGCTTCAAGCTGTCCCAGAACGACACCTTCCCGTTCGCCTATCAAGAGTTCACCATGCCGATCTCGCGCGCGAGCCTCGCGGGCTACGTCGCGCTGAGCGGGCATTCCCTCAGCCTGGCGGACGTGTACGCCCTACCGGAGGGGGCCGAGTACGCCTTCGACCGCACCTTCGATCGCCGGACGGGCTACCGCACCAAGTCCATGCTCGTGATCCCGATGCGCAACCGCAACAACGAGACCATCGGGATCCTCCAGCTGATCAACCGCAAGCGCCGCCGGGACACCCTCCTGGACGATCCTCACCTGATGGAGCGCGAGGTCATCCCCTTCGACCCGCTGCACGAGGATCTGGTGCTCAGCCTCGCGAGCCAGGCGGCGGTGGCCATCGAGAACAACTCCCTCTACCAGGACATCGAGGGTTTGTTCGAGGGCTTCGTCAACGCGTCGGTCACCGCGATCGAGAGCCGCGATCCGACCACCTCGGGCCACTCGTCGCGGGTGGCCAACCTGACCGTGGCCCTGGCCGAGCAGGTGAACGGGCTCGATCACGGCCCCTTCCGGGACGTGCACTTCAGCCGCGACCAGATCCGCGAGGTGCGCTACGCGTCCTTGCTTCACGACTTCGGCAAGGTCGGGGTCCGCGAGGAGGTCCTGGTCAAGGCCAAGAAGCTCTACCCCCTCAAGCTGGAGCTGATCCAGAGCCGGTTCCACTTCGTCCGCCAGGCCCTCGAGGCCCGCGACAGCCGAAGCCGGCTCGACTACGTCCTCGCGCGGGGGCGCGAGGCGTACCTCAGGGATCTTCCACGCTTCGACGCGGCCCTTTCGCACGAGCTGACGGCCCTCGACGAGTACTTCCGCATCATCCTGGAGGCCAACGAGCCCACGGTCCTTGAAGAGGGCAGCTTCCTGCGCCTGCTCGAGATCGCCGAGCACACCTACCGGGACGTGTACGGGGCCGATCAGCCCCTCCTGCGGCCCGAGGAGGTCAGGCAGCTCTCGATCCGGCGCGGCAGCCTGGACGAGCAGGAGCGCCGCGAGATCGAGAGCCACGTCTCCCACACCTACCGCTTCCTGAGCCAGATCCCCTGGACCAGCGATCTCTCGCGGGTCCCCGAGATCGCCTACGCCCACCACGAGAAGCTCAACGGCAAGGGCTATCCCCGGGCGCTGCCCGACGGAGGCATCCCGGTGCAGTCCAAGATGATGGCGATCGCGGACATCTTCGACGCGCTGACCGCGAGCGATCGCCCCTACAAGAAGGCCATGCCGCTCGAGCGGGCGCTCGACATCCTCCACTTCGAGGCCAGGGACCACCACATCGACGCCGGCTTGCTAGAGGTCTTCGTCGACTACCGGATCTTCGAGCAGGGCCGGATCATCAACCCGTCTTGAGAAGGAGCGCCATGTCGAGCGAATCGCCGTCGATCGATCCTGCGATCTACCGGGCCTGCGAGGCGGTCGGTGGCATCGTGGAGATGTGGGGCTTCAAGCGGGTCCTCGGGATGGTGTGGACCTTCGTCTACCTGAGCCCCAGGCCCCTGTCGGCCCAGGAGATCCGCTCGGGCCTCGGCATCAGCAGTGGCCTGGTCAGCATGGTCCTGCAGGAGCTGGTGCGCTGGGGGGTGGTCCACAAGCAGCCGACACCCGGCGAGCGAAAGGAATACTACACGGCCGAGCGCAATGTTTGGCGTCCCATCTCGAAGGTCATCCGCGAGCGCGAGATGTACCAGGTCTCGACCACCCTGGAGCGCCTGCGCGAGGCCGAGATCGAGCTCGAGGCGGCCGGCGACGAGGACGAGGACGAGTGCAAGCGCGTGGCGGCGGATCGGCTGGCCGAGCTGATCCAGGTGGGCGAGCTCGCCCACAGCATGCTCGATCAGTTCGTCTCCTTGGGAGTTCTCGACGCGCGCGACCTGCGCAGCGTGGCGCTCGGGGTGGGCCTCACCCGCACCATGTTCCAGATGAAGCGCCTCGCCGAAAAGCAGCGACGCGGCGAGATGGAGTGAGCCGCTTCTGCGTCTCTACGTCGACGATACCGTCGCGCGGCCTCGATCGGGGGGATCGACATTTCCTGGGCTGGCTCGAGTGTCGACAGGGGATGGGGGCATGTGCCATGAGTGACCTGGGTTCGACGGTGCGAGCAAGGAGGGTTACACGTGTTGCCCAGGTCCATGAGATTCGGAGTCGCGCTGCTGCTGGCCTGCTCGAGCGGGGGCTTCGCCGCCGGGGCGCAGGCCCAACCTGGCCCGCCTGGCGGTGAGCGGCAATATATCCCTTCCACGGTGACGACGATCGAAGGCACCGTGACGGCCATCGAGCGGCCGACCTCGCCGCGAGGCGGTGCCGGCGTCCATCTGGTGGTCAGGAGCGCTCAGGAGACGATTCCCGTCCACCTGGGACCGGCGTGGTTCATCGATGCCCAGCAACCGCCCATTCGGGTGGGAGACGTCATCACGGTCAAGGGGTCGCGCGTTACCCTCGCCGGGCAGCCAGCAATCGTCGCTGCAACCATCACGACGGGTGGCCGGGTATTCGTGCTGCGTGATGAAGCAGGACGCCCTGCCTGGGCTGGCCAGAGGCCGCGCACGCCCTGAGGCCGTTGCTAGGCGCTCGCCCCTTGGATTGGGGGCCGTTCCAGGCGCATCGCCAAGGCTTCCTCGGTAGGGGAGAGCGCCCCTTCAACGAGCTCGATCCCGAAGGCGCGCGCGAACCCCTCGATCAGCGAGCGCCGCACCGACTGGGCCTCGATCGCCTCGCCCTTCAGGGCCGACAGGCTCGCCATGCCCTTGGGTGGGACCCCCGAGACCAGCAACGGAGCGATCGCCTCGGGCCCCTGGGTCAGCATCAGGGTGCCGTGCTGGAGGAAGCCCCCCTGCCGCCTGACCTGGGCGCTGCCCACCACCTTGAGGCCGCTCGCCGTGAGGTCAGCCTTGGTCGCGGTGGCGAAGCAGGCGCTCGCATTCCCGCTGCCCCGAGCGCCGGGGGTCAGCTCGGCGTCGAGCCCCAGCCCCTGGAGCGACGCAATGATGGCCTTTGCGATCATGCAGTAGGAGTCGGCCACGCTCTCGGGAAAGCCCTCGGCCCCCGAGGCCACCACCGCGTAGGTGAGGTCGCCCACCCCGTGCAGGACCGCCCGGCCTCCGGTGGGGCGCCGCACCACCTCGACCCCCTCGCGTTCGCAGGCCTCGAAGGCCACGTCGGTGGCGCGCTGGGCGTAGCCCAGAGAGAGGGTCGGGCACTGCCAGTCGTACAGCCGCAGGGTGGGGGGAGCCTCGCCCGCGCGGTAGGCTTCGAGGATCGCCTCGTCCACGGCCATGTTGCGCGCGCCACGGGCCGCGTCATCGAGCAAGAGTCGCCAGTGTCGCATGCCTCGAGTCTAACCGAGAGGGGCCATCCCCGCAAGCGCGCCGCCGGCGGGACTAGCAAGCGGAGCCCCTTCTCGCTTACAATGGAGGCGGCGGCTCAGCCCCGCCCCACCCCGCGCCATCCGCCAAGGAGCTCCAATGCCAGCCCGCAAGGCCGCTGAAGGTCAGGCGAAGACCAACGCCTACTCCGACATCGATCTCAACAACTGGAAGAACTATCCCGAGGTCGAGACGGGGAGCCTGTGGCTCTTCACCAAGCGCGACAAGGGCGAGACGCACGTGGGCGACTACCACGGCAACTTCATCCCCCAGCTCCCGCAGCAGCTGCTCAAGCGGTACACCAAGCAGGGCGAGGTCGTCCTGGACCTCTTCAACGGCATGGGCACCACCCTGATCGAGTGCCGCCGCATGGGGCGCCACGGGATAGGAGTGGAGCTATTGAGCGCCGTCGCCGAGGCGGCCGAGGCGCGGATCGAGGGGGCCCAGAACCCCGAGGGAGTCGAGACCCGGGTGCTGGTCGGCGACTCGGCTGCGGCGAGCACCCTCGAGCGGGTTCGCGAGGAGCTCGCGCGCCTCGGCAAGTCTCACGCGGACCTCGCCATCCTTCACCCGCCTTACGGGGACATCATCTCCTTCTCGAATGGCGAGCGCCCGGAGGACCTCTCCAACGTTTCGACCGATGCCGAGTTCATCGCGCGCTTCCGCCCGGTGATCGAAAACGCCTTCGAGCTGCTCGCGCCGGGGCGCTTCATGGCGCTGGTGATCGGGGACAAGTACGCGGGCAGCCAGTGGGTGCCGCTCGGCTTCATGTGCATGCAGGCGGCGATGGACGTGGGCTTCTCGCTCAAGAGCATCGTCGTCAAGGACATCAACGGCAACGAGAAGGGCAAGGGCAAAAACGGCAACCTCTGGCGCTACCGCGCCCTGGCCCAGGGCTACTACGTCTTCAAGCACGAGTACGTGTTCATCTTCCAGAAGCCGAAGCGCAA
>DATNQI010000084.1 GCA_036704125.1 Pantanalinema sp.
CGCGGCCTTCCAGTCGGAGGCGGAGAACTTGACCAGCTTGCTGACGATGGCCTTCTCCTTCACGATCACCCCCAGCTCCCGGTTGTTGTTCATGGAGTTGGTCGTCAGGTTGACCGAGCCGAGGTAGGCGGCCTCGCCGTCCACCACGATCAGCTTGGCGTGCAGCACCGGCTTGAGCTGGAAGCGGACCTGGGTCACCCCCGCGTCGTTGAGCTGCTTGAGGAGCTTGGCGTTGGTGTCCCCCATGGCGTTGGGCTCGAACCTGGCCGCCTGCACCTTGACGTCCACCCCGGCCTTGGCGCGCTCGCCCAGGGCGTCCGCCACCTCCTGATCGCCCATCACCTCGTCCTGGACCACCACCGAGCGCTTGGCGCTGCGGATGAAGGACACCAGGCGCGAGCGCGAGTTGTCGGGGCTGACCACCAGGTCGGGATCCGCCGGGCTGAAGGCCTTGCGATCCCAGTCGGCCTCGAACATGGCCAGGATCTCGGCCACGTCCGACTCGGAGCGATCGACCAACCCGTACTCGCGGTTCTTCTCGAAGGCCGCGCGCGAGAGGTTCGCCGTCAGGATGTAGGCGGCCTTGCGGTCCACGACCATGGTCTTCTGGTGGGTGTAGACGAAGCGCGAGTCGGCGTAGCGCACCGAAACCCCCGCGGCCTCCAGGGTCTCGAAGGTCTTCTTGTTGATCGGCAGCGGGACGTTGGGGTTGGAGGGATTGAAGGGGCGCTGCTCGAGGATCACCCGGACCTGGACCCCGCGCCCCCGGGCCTCGCACAGCGCCTGGATGATCTCAGGCGACGAGAGCATGTAGACCACCACGTCCACCGAGGTCTTGGCCGCCTGGATCGCGCCGAGGACCGGGGCCTGGCCGTCGTCGGGCTCGACGAAGAGCTGGTAGGTCGCGCGCGAGGCCTGGGCTGCAAGAAGGCGCGAGCCGTCGGGGGCGCCCGCGGCGAACGGCCCGAGGCCGCAGCCCGCGATCGCAAGGCCGAGCATCAAACCCGAGAGAAGGCGCACGGGGCGCTTGAACATGCCGGCCGTCCTCTCGACGCGCAGGGGGACTCCCCCACCGTAACACCAGGCAAGAGAGGGATTCAAGCCGAAAGACCGTAACTTACCGCCGAGTTAACCGGCACTTAACGGCATCCCCGGCGTGCTCCCGCGCACGAGCGCCCGGCGCCGCGCATGGTATAATCGAATGGTTGGAAAACCGTCCTCTACGCGGCTTCCGGAGGCCCCGATCCCCCTTGGCTAAACCGCTCAACAAAACCACCCCCTCCTCGCCCAAGCGCAAGCGAGCCCCCCACTCCGGGCGGTACTGGCTGGTGTTCGTCCTCTGCACGCTCGCCTCCTTCGGCGGCGGCTTCTACGTCACCTACCGGGGGACCCAGGTCTCGATCAAGGAGCCCGTCATCGGCCCCTCCATGCAGCCCCTGCCGGTGGAGAGCACCGATCCCGCGGCCGTGACCGACGCCGCCCCGACCCCGCTGGTGACCCCGGCCCCGGTCGATCCGTTCGCGACCGACACCACCGCCACCCCGGCCCCCATGGCGAGCGCTCCGACGGCCGGGGCGGCCGATGCCCCGCTGCCCGTCACCGAGCCCATCTCCGATCCCATGGCCGCGGCCACCCCGACCCCGCGCGCCGAGGGCGCCGCCTCGACCTTCCGGGTCCAGGTCGGCAACTACGACAGCCACGACTCGGCCCAGTCGATGGTCGACGAGCTCTCAGCGGCGGGCATCACCGCCAAGGTCGTCCAGGACTCCAACGGCCAGTATCACGCCCAGATCGGCGCCTACTCCAAGCGCGATCGCGCCCTGGCCGTCGCCGACGAGGTCAACGCCAAGGGCTACTCGGTCACCATCCGCCAGTAAGCGAGACTCCCCATGTCCATCCTCGTCGATCTGCCCCCCGTCGTGAAGCTCGCCATCGCGGGCATCGCGCTCCTGGCCTTCGCTTGCCTGATCTTGGGGCTTGCGACCGTCGGCGTCGTCTGGTTCATCCGCCTCGTCGCGACCTGGACCCAGGGCCTGGTCACGCGCGCGGCCCAGGCGAGGGTCGAGGCCGCTGGAGCGTGCTATCATGAGCCTTCCGGCAATAAGCCTCTGAATCAGGATTCCATCCAAGCAGCGTAGTGGAGTAGAAATGGCAAACGCGACTCAAACCGACGTCATGGACAAGATCGTCTCCCTGTGCAAGCGCCGGGGGTTCATCTTCCAGAGCTCCGAGATCTACGGCGGCCTCGCCAGCACCTGGGACTACGGTCCCCTGGGCGTCCTGCTCAAGAACAACGTCAAGGCAGCCTGGTGGCGCGCCGTCGTGCAGGAGCGCGACGACGTGGTCGGCCTGGACGCCGCCATCCTCATGGCCCCCGAGGCATGGAAGGCGAGCGGCCACCTTGAGACCTTCCACGACCCCCTCGTCGATTGCAAGAGCTGCAAGCAGCGCTTCCGCGCCGACCACCTGATCGAGGCCGTCGCCAAGACCCATGCGTCGGGCGAGAAGGTCTCCAAGCTGGTCAAGAAGGGCGCCGACAGCTTCGCCGGCGAGCTTGCCGCCTACCTCGAGAACCATCCCATCGAGGAGATGCTCAAGGACAAGAACAGGGTCCAGTGGGCCCTCTCCAACATGCTCTGCCCCAACTGCGGCAGCAACGAGCTGACCGAGCCGCGCAACTTCAACCTGATGTTCAAGACCTTCATGGGCCCGGTCGAGGACTCGGCCGCCGTGGTCTACCTGCGCCCCGAGACCGCGCAGGGCATCTTCGTCAACTTCAAGAACGTCCAGACCGCGACCCGCCGCAAGCCGCCCTTCGGCATCGCCCAGATCGGCAAGAGCTTCCGCAACGAGATCACCCCCGGCAACTTCACCTTCCGGACCCGCGAGTTCGAGCAGATGGAGATCGAGTACTTCTGCCCGCCCGACGAGGCCGACAAGTGGTTCGAGAGCTGGGTCGAGGCCCGCTGGAGCTGGTACACCAAGCTCGGCATGAAGGCCGAAAACCTTCGTAAACGCGGCCAGGGCCCTGATGAGCTCGCCCACTACTCCAAGGGCTGCTTCGACTTCGAGTACCGCTTCCCCTTCGGCTGGTCGGAGCTCGAGGGCATCGCCAACCGCACCGACTACGACCTCAAGCGCCACCAGGAGTACAGCGGCAAGGACCTCAAGCACTTCGACGAGGAGAGCCGCGAGAGCTTCGTCCCCTACGTGATCGAACCCTCGGCGGGCGCCGACCGCGCCACCCTGGCGTTCCTGGTCGACTCCTACGACGAGGAGACCGACGAGAAGGGCGAGACCCGCGTGGTCCTGCGCTTCCACCCCGCGCTCGCGCCCATCAAGGTGGCGGTGCTGCCCCTCTCCAAGAAGCCCGAGCTGAAGGGTCCCTCTCGGAAGATCCACGAGGCGCTCGCCAAGCGCTTCTTCGTCGAGTACGACGAGACGGGCTCGATCGGCAAGCGCTACCGCCGCCAGGACGAGATCGGCACGCCCTTCTGCGTGACCATCGACTTCGACAGCCTCGAGGACAAGTCGGTCACCGTCCGCGAGCGCGACACCATGAGCCAGGTCCGCCTCAAGGTCGAGGAGCTGATCCCCTACCTGGAGGCCCGCCTCGCCCCGGCCCCCGAAAACCTGAGCGCGAGCGTCTTCTAGGCTTCGAGCAAGAAAAAAGGAAGC
>DATNQI010000085.1 GCA_036704125.1 Pantanalinema sp.
ATAGGACAAGCGCCCGGGGGATCCCCCGGGCGCTTTGAGAGTGGCACTGGCTGGATTTGAACCAGCGGATGAGCGGGTATGAACCGCTTGCCTTAACCACTTGGCGACAGTGCCGCTGTCGATGATCCCTACTTTATCGCATCCGGCGGGCGACGTCAAGATGGGTTGGTGGTAGGGTTAAGGAGGATGTCTGGAGGAGAGCCGCGATGCGCCTGTTGATGATCGACCAGCTCGTCGCCGGAGCGCGGCTCGGCAAGACCCTCTACGCCGAGGACGGGCGGGCCCTGCTGCATCGCGGCACCGAGCTGACGGACGGCTACCTGGAGGCCCTCTGGAAGCTGGGCTACCGGGCGCTGTACGTGCTCGACCCCCACTCGGAGGACCTCGAGGCGCGCGATCCCATCAGCGAGCGCACCCGCCAGGAGGCCATCACCGCCGTCCGCGACGTCTTCAGGCAGGTGCGCGAGCCCAATCCCGGCCTCGACCAGGAGTGGACGAGCCGCCGCATCCTCTACAACACGGCCGTCGGCATCCTCAACGACCTGCAAGGCAACCGGGACCTCAACCTCCAGGTCGCCGAGCTGCGGACCCTCGGCTCCTACACCTTCAACCACTCGGTCAACACCTGCGTGCTGGGCCTGGCCCTCGGCGAGCGGCTCGGCCTTCCCTACGGCAAGCTGGCGGACCTGGCCATGGGCCTCCTGCTGCACGACGTCGGCAAGACCGCCCTGGGCGAGGGCTGTGCCGAGATGCACGAGGGGGCCGAGCAGCTCGTGGATGCGACCTATCGCCGGCACCCGCGCATCGGCTTCGACATCGCGCAGCAGCTGGGCAAGACCCTCTCGAGCCCCGCGAAGATCGTCGTCCTGCAGCATCACGAGCGCCACGACGGCTCGGGCTTCCCCAAGGGGCTCAAGGGCGACGAGATCCACCTCTTCGGCCGGATCGCGGCGATCGCCAACACCTACGACAACCTGATCCACGACCTGGGCCTGGGCCGCCCCACCCCGCCGCACCAGGCGATGGAGTACCTGATGGCCGCGGGGGGATCCCACTTCGACCACGCCCTGGTCGTCGCGTTCCTCAAGCTGCTCGTGCCCTTCCCCCTCGAGGCCGCGGTCAGGCTCAGCACCGCCGAGGAGGGCCTGGTGGTCGCCATCGACCGGGGGCTGCCCATGCGCCCGACCATCCGCGTCACCATGGACCCCGACGGCACCGAGCGCCGCCGCCCCTACGAGCTGGATCTCAAGAAGCACCCCGACATCACCATCGTCCAGGCCTATTAACTCTTCGCCGCTTCTCGGAACGCCTCGGCGGCTGTGCTACGATGCCCGCGCAATGATCCTTTACACGGGAGGCACCATATGAAGGGACCGACCAAGGCCTCGGGCATCGGCGGCACGCTGAGCACCCACGGGGGGCGCGACGCGCGGCGCAAGGTCGTCGGGCGCGCGATCGACCAGTTCCGCCCCGATCTGCCCCACCACGCCAACGCCGCCCCGGACATCAAGGGGGAGGTGGCCTACTGCGTCAGCTGCCATGCGATCTACCGCCCCAAGCAGTGGCACCTGGACGAGGCGGAGTTCCATCGCCTCTCGATCAACCCGGAGGTCGAGGGTCTCACCTGTCCGAGCTGCCGGGCCATCGAGCGCGGGGATTTCTACGGGGAGCTGCGCATGCGCCTGAAGGGCCTCGAGCGCCACCGCGAGCAGATCCTCAACACGGTCTACAACGAGGAGGCCCGGGCCCGGATCAAGAACCCCCACGAGCGCATCGGGCGCCTGATCGACCGGGGGACCGAGATCCAGGTGGACACGGTCAACCCCTTCCTCGCGCACCGGCTGGCGGGCAGCCTCAAGAAGGCCTTCCACGGGACCGCCGTGGAGACCGACTACACCCCGGGCCAGGTCTACGCGCGGATCGCCTGGGGCAAGCCCGAGGGCAGGTCCTGACCAAGAACGAAGCGGGGCGGCCCTGATGGGCCGCCCCGCTTCGCGAATTTGGGAGCTACAGCCGGGCGACGAGCTCGCGGACCAGCGCCTTGGCCTTGCCCGCGCTCTTGCCCACGACCTCGAGCACCTCCTGCTCGGTGGCGTGGTGGTCGCCGTCGGGCAGGGCCATGTCCGAGATGAGGCCGAGGCCCACGACCTTGAGGCCGCAGTGGATGGCGACGATCGTCTCGAAGACGACCGACATGCCGATCGCGTCGGCGCCGATGGTCACCAGGTGCTGCAGCTCGGCCGGGGTGAAGAAGGCGGGGCCCGTGATGCCCGCGTAGACGCCCTCGTGCAGGGTGATGCCCTGCTGCTTGGCGATCTCGTGGGCCACGGCGCGCAGCTCGGAGCGGTAGGCGTCGAACATGACCGGGAAGCGAGGACCGACCTCGGGGTCGTTGGCCCCGATCAGGGGGTTGTCGCCCATCAGGTTGAGGTGGTCCTTGATGAGCATCAGGTCGCCGGCCTGGAACTGCTTGTTGAGGCCCCCCGTGGCGCAGGTGACGACCAGGGTCTCGACGCCCATGGCCCGCATGACCCGCACGGGGAAGGTCACCTGTTGCGGAGTGTAGCCCTCGTAGAGGTGGAACCGGCCCTGCATGGCCATCACCATCTGGCCGCCCAGCATGCCGAAGACCAGGTTGCCGGCGTGGCCGGGCGCGGTCGAGACGGGGAAGTGGGGGATCTCGGCGTAGGGGATGACCTCGGCGCCCTCGATCTCGGAGACCAGCGCGCCGAGGCCCGAGCCGAGGATCAGGCCGACCTTGGGCTGGACGGGCGTGCGCGCGCGCAGGAACGCGGCCGCGTCCGCGATCCGCGCGCGGACTTCGAGGACCTGCGGGGGGAGGGTGGCGGTCGTGCTCATGAAGCCTCCGTGGGGTTTTGGGTTGGAGTGGAGCGGGGAGAGGGGGATTCGAACCCCCGAGACCGCTTGACGCAGCCTACATTCTTTCCAGGAATGCCCTTTCAACCACTCAGGCATCTCCCCCTGCAGGGCTCCCCGCTGTCGATCGGGGGCCTGATAAAAAAGAGTGCACCCTCTGGGGCTCGAACCCAGGACCCGCTGATTAAGAGTCAGCTGCTCTACCAACTGAGCTAAAGGTGCGTGGCAAGACGCCGATCATATGAACTTGAGTGCACCCTCTGGGGCTCGAACCCAGGACCCGCTGATTAAGAGTCAGCTGCTCTACCAACTGAGCTAAAGGTGCCAGTTTGAGGCGGTGAGCGGCGCCGAAAGCGGCGCTGCGTCGCAACGTCTCACACTATAGCCGAAGCCTCGCGAGTTTGCAAGCGGTCGCGACGAAAATTTTAATCCCGATTTAAGGCGCCTGCGCGAAGCCGGGCGATGGGGGGGCGGCCGTGGTGTCTTGGATCACCGCCGTTTCGTCCCTTGCTTTCTAGGATGGTGGGAGAGCGAACCTTAACGAAGCTTAAACGTGGCGTGCCCCGCCGGGCCGCTATAATGTCCGTATCGTTGCAATGTTGATAATGAATGCAGCGACCGCAAGTCGTCCCCCCTCGTCGCACGGGAGGCTCGTTGCCTTGGTTCGAAAGATCCACCTCGCCGCCTTGCTGATCCCCCTGCTCGCGACGATCGCGGCCGTTCCCGCCCAGGCGGCCGGCACGCCCTCGGTCTCGGCCAAGGCGGCGATCGTCATCGACGGCGTCACGGGCCAGGTCCTCTACGCCAAGAACGTCCACGATCGCCTGCCCCAGGCGAGCACCACCAAGATGATGGCGGGGATCGTGGCCCTCGAGCGCGGCAGTCTGGCCGACGAGATCCAGGTCAGCAAGCGCGCCGCCGAGACCGAGGGCTCCAGCATGTACCTGGAGGCGGGTGAGCGCCTGACCTTCGAGCAGCTTCTCTACGGGATGATGCTCAACTCGGGCAACGACGCGACCGAGGCGGTGGCCGAGTACATCTCTGGCGACGCCGACCACTTCGTCGGCCTCATGAACCAGAAGGCCCAGGCCCTCGGCCTGAAGGACACCCGCTACGTCACCCCCCACGGTCTGCCGGCCAAGGAGCACTACTCCAGCGCCTACGACCTGGCCCAGATCGCGCGCTACGCCCTCTCCAACCCGGCCTTCGCCGAGATCGCCGCCACCAAGGCCTTTCCCCTGCCCGGCAACAAGCGCGCCCCCCACCGGATGCTCGTCAACCACAACAAGCTCCTGCGCTACTTCCCCGGCGCCTGGGGCGGCAAGACCGGCTACACCATCGTCGCGGGCAAGTGCTTCGTGGGCTCGGCCAAGCGTGACGGCCGCTACGTGATCGAGGCCCTCCTCAGCGCGCCGGACTGCTGGGCGGACGCCGAGAAGCTCCTCAACTACGGCCTGGACTCCTTCACCTCGGAGCCCGTCGCGGCCGCCGGCCAGGCGATGGCCGACGCGAAGGTCGCAGGCGGCGCCCGCGGCTCGGTCAAGGCGGTCCTCGCCCAGGCCGTCGCCCTCAGCGTCCCCAAGGGGGGCAAGAAGCCCGAGGTGAGCCCGAGCATCCGCCTTTCGCCTTCCCTCAAGGCGCCGGTCAAGGCGGGTCAGCCGGTCGGGACCTACGAGCTGCGCCAGGGCGATCGCCTCCTGGCCTCGACGCCTTTGGTCGCGGCCGCCGACGTGCCGGTGGGCGGCCTGGAGCTCGGGGACCTGGGGGCGGTCTTCGGCTGGTTCCTCAAGGGCGGCGCGCTCTCGGTGGCCCTCTTCTCGGCCTTCCGCTGGCGGGGCATGCGCCGCCGGGGCCGTCGCAAGCGTGGGAAGGGCCTGCTCGGCGCTTCCAACGCCATCCATCGCTAGATCGTGCCCGCCCTCGGATCGCTCGCGGTCGTGAGCCTCGACGGCCAGGAGGTGGTGGGCGAGGTCGTCGCCTGCGACGAGACCCACGCGACGGTGGCCGTCCGGATCCCCCACGACGTGGCCGAGGTCTTCCCGCTCGAGGGCACGGTGACCTGGGACGACGGCCGGGTGCAGCCCTGGCGCCGCGCCCAGGCGAGTGCCGTGACCGTCGTCGAGCTGCGCCTGCCGCTCGCGGCGCTCGGCCCCCAGGAGCCCCGGGCCGAGGTCCACCTCAAGCGCCGGGTGGCGGTGGACGTTCGGAGCCGCGCGGACGGTCAGCTGGTCGCCGCCGGTCACACCCAGACCCTCTCGCGCGCGGGGGCCAAGCTCGTGCTCAAGCGAGCGCTGCGCCCCGACCAGCGCTATCGCCTGGCCCTGTACCTGCCCGACGGCCTGCTCAAGCTCGATGCGGTGGTGCTGCGCGCCGACGCCGCCAAGACCCTCGTCGCCTTCCGGGACGTGAGCCCCGAGGCCGAGGCTCAGCTCGATCGCTTCTTGCGCGAGGGCCTCACGGCCCTGCGCCGCCTGCGCGAGACGCCGTAACCGTCGACGGGGTGTCGGTCCTCGCCGCCGCCCTGTGCTATCCTCTGCGCCCAGCATGACCCGACACGAGCAAAGGGGGAAGCGCGATGAGAGGCTCGAGAGGCACCAGAGGCAAGGAAGACGTCGCCAACGCCCTGCGGGAGGCGTTCGCCAAGGACCCGCTGATCAAGGCCGAGCGAATCCGCATCACCATGCTGGCGCCCGGCGCCCTCGCCCTCCAGGGCGAGGTCTCGACCCTGGCCGAGAAGGACGAGGCCGGCTTCATCGCTCGCCAGATCGCGCCCCAGTGCGAGATCGACAACTCCCTGACGGTCGCGGTCAATCGCCCCATGGGCGACGCCGCCCTCGCGCGGCGGGCCGAGGAGGCCCTGCTCGCGGCCAACCTGCCGCGCACCGTGGGCGTGCAGGTGCAGGACGGGCTCGCGGTGCTCAGGGGCAGCGTGGAGAGCAAGGAGTTGCTGCGCAAGGCGCGGCTCGCCGTCAGCCACGTCCCCGGCATCAAGGACGTGCGCGAGGAGCTGCTGAGCCTCGAGGGCCGGCAGGTCTTCGAGACGCTCGGCGCCGCGCGCACCGGGCGCACGGATCTCGAAGCGCCGGGCGAGGACCTGGAGCTGGTCGATGCGATCCCCGCGCCCGACGTGGTCAACCGCATCGAGGAGCTGCTCGCCAACCGCATGGATCCGGCGCGCGCCGACGAGATCCGCGTGACCTTCGACCAGGGGATCGCCCGCCTGACGGGCTTCGTCAAGACGATCGAGGAGCTGGCGCGGGCCGAGAAGCTCGCCCGCTCGGTGAGCGGGGTGCGGGCGGTGCGCAACCATCTGGTCTCGCTGGACGGCTCCGCGGGCTGCGACGAGGCGCTCGCCACCGAGATCCGCCGGGGGCTCGGCGCCAAGGGCGATCACGCGAGCCCCGTCGACATCAAGGCCTACGTGGCCGAGGACACCGCCTACCTCCAGGGGGTGGTGGACTTCCCCGAGCAGATCGCCCAGGCGGTCGCGATCGCGCGCGGGGTCCAGGGCATCGCGCACGTCCACCACAGCCTCCAGGTGAGCGAGCGCCACTTCCGCTCGGGGGCGGGGCCCGGGCATGCGGCGAGCGACGCGCGCGAGCAGCTGGCCGATAAAGGGCTCGACTGGGATCCGAACCGTCCGGAGTCCTGATCGTCCGATTAGGCGTCGCTCGGCGGGGTACATGGACCTGGAGGCCCGGTGGGGCGTATAATACCCGCGTATGCAGCCGAGCGACGGTCGAAAGGGTGGGGCGCGGCGGTCATGTTCGAGAACTTCTCGGCCAAGGCGATCGAGGCGCTCCAGCTGGCCCGCGAAGAGGCCCGCCGCCTGGAATTCGCTCAAGTGGACACCGACCACCTGCTCCTGGGTCTTCTGGCCGAGGGCAACGGCGTGGCCGCCCGGGCCCTGAGGCTCGAGGGGGTGGACCTGCGCCGGGCGCGGGTGGCCGCCGAGCAGCTCGGGGGGCGGGGCTACATGCGCGCCTCGCAGCTCTTCTTCTCGAGCGATTGCCAGGCCGTCTTCTTCGACGCCGCGGCCCTCGCCGCCCAGGTCGAGCCGGTGTTGGTCGACACCCAGGACCTTCTCTTCGCCCTGCTCAAGCACCCCGGCTGCCGCGCGATCGCCCTTCTGCGCCACCTGGACGCCGACCTGGAGGCCCTGCACCGCCGGGTGCGCTCGGTCCGCGCCCAGGACCTGGAATCGCCCAGCCCGCCTCCCGGCCCGGATCGGCCGGTGCCGCCCAAGCACTTCAGCCCGCGCCTCTTGACCCCGAGTGCTCGCAAGGCCTACGACCAGGCCTTTGCCATGGCGCGCGCCGCGGGCCACACCCTGGTGGGGACCGAGCAGCTCCTGGTGGCCCTGCTGGCCGTCGACGAGGGCCTCGCCTCGCGCGTGCTCGCCGAGAGCGGCATGAGGCGCCTCGACGCCGAGGCCGTCCTGCACCGGGTCATGGGGCTCGGCTCGGGCACGGTCGACTCCAAGCACGTGCTCAGCCGCCGCGCCCAGGAGGCCCTCGACGCCGCCTGGCGCGAGGCCTGCGCGCGATCGCACGACGCGCTCGGCACCGGCCACGTCCTGCTGGGCCTGCTGGGCCTGGACGCCGGCGGCGCCCTCACCCTCATGGACCACCTCAGGCTCAACCTCGGGGCGGTCCAGCTCGATACCGAGCAGGCCTTCGACGACTCCCCTCGCGATCCCGAGCCCCGGTGGGCGGGGGACGCCCTGCTTGCGACCGGTGACGAATGCCCACTTCCTTGAACGCGCTCGAGGCCTTCCTCGACTTCGATCCGCAGGCCCCCGACGCCGTCCGCGAGTTCGCGCGGCGCGCGCGGGCCCTGCTTTCGGCCGAGAGCGCGACCTTCTGGCGCATGGCCGGCACCACCCTGCACCTGGAGGAGGTCTGGGACGTCTCGGCGGCCGAGGCGATCGCGGCGCTGACGCGGCTTGCGATCCGCGACGACGCGCCGCAGGCCTTCCTCGACGCGGGCGGGGCCCTGCTGTACCTTCCCCTGCTCGCCCAGCGCCGGTGCCTGGGGGCCTTCCTCTTCAGGGTCAAGGCCATGCCCGAGGGGGCTTGGCACGCCGCTCTGGCCCTGCCGGCCACGGCCCTCGCCCTGGCCTTCGCCCACGAGCGGCTCGCGGTGCGCGAGGCGGCGCTGGGCGCGCGCTTCGAGCGCATGATCGACTCCCTGCACCTGCCGATGATCTTCCTGGACGCCGCCCTGCGCCCGACCTCCCTCAACAAGGCCTTCCGGGATCTGCACGGCCTGGCCGAGGCCGAGGCCTTCGACACCATGGAGGCCCTGTGGGAGCGGATCGGCCCGCGCTACCTCCATCCGACGGCCGTGCAGCGCATCTTCGCGGCCTGGGCCCGCGCGCCCCTCTTCCCGCCGAGCGCCGAGGTCGAGTTCCGCGAGCCGGGAGAGGGTCATTATCGCCTGGTCCTGACCCCCTTCGTCGACGGCCAGGGGGCCTTCGGCGGGGCGGTCGCGAGCTACTACGACGTCACCCAGGAGCGCCGCCTGATGCGCCTGCAGGCCGACTTCATCGACAGCCTGGAGGAGCGGGTCAACGAGCGCACCCACGACCTGGTCATCGCCAACCAGGCCCTGACGCGCGCCAACCAGCAGCTGCGCGAGCTGGACCGCATGAAGAGCGACTTCATCTCCACGGTGAGCCACGAGCTGCGGACCCCGCTCAACCTCATCGTGGGCTTCGCCTCGCTCCTGGAGGAGGGGGTGAGCGGCGAGCTGAACCCCGATCACCGCGAGTGGGTGCGCGGGGTGATCCTGGGATCCATGCGCCTCAAGGGCCTGATCGACAACATCCTCGACCTCTCGCGCCTGACGGCGGGGCGCTTCGAGCTCCACTGCACCTGGGTCGACCCGCGGGCCATGCTGGTGCAGGCCGTCGAGGAGCTCTCCGCCCACCCGGACGCGCAGGGCAAGCGCCTCGTGCTCGACGTGCCGAGCGAGCTGCCCTCCCTCTGGGCCTCGCCCGAGACCCTCTACCAGCAGGTCCTGATGAACCTCGCGGTCAACGCGCTCAAGTTCACCGAGCCGGGCGGCGAGATCCGCTTTGCCGCCTGGCTCGAGGGCGACAAGTTTGCCCTGGAGGTCACCGATACAGGGATCGGGATCCCGGAGGAGGCGTTCGGCAAGATCTTCGATCGCTTCGTCCAGGTCGACTCCAGCTCGACGCGCCGCCACGGCGGCTCGGGCCTGGGGCTTGCGATCGCCCGGGAGATCGTCGAGCTTCACGGCGGCACCATCGAGGTGAAGTCCGAGCTCGGCGTGGGGTCCCGGTTCTGCGTGCGCCTGCCCATCAAGGCACCGGGGCACGACGCAGGGGAAGGAGAGCCATGCACCAGCTAGGCCTGAGCGCCGCCGACGTGGCGGCCCTGCTGCACCGCGAGGGCCAGGACGCGTCGCGGCGCCTGGAGACGTTCGCGGCCGCCAACCGGCATTCGGGCCTCGCCGCCGAGGCGGCCCGAGAGCTCGCCTTGATCCAGTACCTGCAGGAGTTCGCGACGACCCTGCTAGAGGCGAACAACCGTAAGATCGCCGCCGACCTCGTCCGGCTGGGGGTGCTGACCGGCACCATCACCCGCGACGGGGAGGCTGCGTTCTGATGAGATCTACGAAGGAGTAGTATCCCCCGCCCATGAACAAGCTGATCAGTCTCGTCGGAATCGTCGTGATCCTCGGGATCGCCTACCTGCTCTCCACCAACCGCAAGGCCATCAGCCTGAGGGTCGTGGGCTGGGGCCTCGGGATGCAGGCGTTTCTCGCCCTGTTCGTCCTCAAGACCCCCATCGGCCACCTGATCTTCGAGAAGCTGGGGGCGGGCGTCACCAAGCTCCTCGACTTCTCGAAGGTCGGCGCCGGCTTCATCTTCGGCGACCTGGTCAACAAGATGGACACCTTCGGCTTCATCTTCGCCTTCCAGGTCCTGCCCGCCATCGTCTTCGTCGGCAGCCTGATGGGCGTCGCCTACTACCTGGGCATCATGCAGTTCATCGTGAGCCTGATCGCCAAGATCATGGTCAAGACCATGGGTACCTCGGGGGCCGAGAGCCTCTCGGCGGTGGGCACCGTCTTCGTCGGCCAGTCCGAGGCTCCCTTGCTCATCAAGCCCTACGTCCCCGACATGACCCGCTCCGAGCTGATGGCGGTCATGACCGGCGGCATGGCGACCATCGCGGGCTCGGTCATGGCGGGTTACCTCGGCATGCTCGGCAGCGAGTGGGCCCCCCACCTGCTGGCCGCCTCGATCATGGGCGCGCCCGCGGGCATGGTCATGGCCAAGATCATCGTGCCCGAGACCGAGGAGCCCAAGACCAAGGGCGGTGCCTCGCTCGTGATTGAGAAGACCGAGTCCTCGATCATCGAGGCGGCCGCCAAGGGCGCCGGCGACGGCATGCACCTGGCCTTCATCGTGGGCGCCATGCTGCTCGCCTTCATCTCCTTGATCGCGATGCTCAACGCCGGCCTGGGCCTGTTCCACACCTCCATGGAGACGTTGCTCGGCTACCTCTTCATGCCGCTGGCCTTCCTCATGGGCGTGCCCTGGCACGAGGCCGCGACCGTGGGGAGCCTCATCGGCCAGAAGATCGTCCTCAACGAGTTCGTCGCCTACTCCAGCCTCTCGTCGATCATCAAGGGCCAGACGGCGGGCGTGACCCTCGGGCCCCAGGCGACCCTCATCGCGACCTTCGCCCTGTGCGGCTTCGCCAACTTCAGCTCCATCGCCATCAACATCGGCTGCCTGGGCGGCATCGCCCCCAGCCGCCGCGGCGAGCTTGCCCAGCTGGGCCTGCGCGCCATGATCGGCGGCGCCCTGGCCTCGTGCCTGACCGCGACCCTCGCGGGCATGCTGAGCTAGGGGGGCGACATGCAGAATCTCATCAGCCTCGTCGGCATCGTGGCGATCCTCGCGATCGCCGCAGCCTTCTCGACCAACCGCAAGGCGATCCGCTGGCGGATCGTCCTCTGGGGCCTCGGCATCCAGCTCACTCTGGCCCTCTTCATCCTCAAGACCCAGCCGGGCAAGGTCCTCTTCCGGATCCTGGGAGAGGGCGTCAGCCAGCTTCTGGACTTCTCCAAGGTCGGCTCCAGCTTCCTCTTCGGCGGCCTGGTGACCAAGGTTCCCTCGTTCGGCTTCATCTTCGCCTTCCAGGTCCTGCCGACCATCGTCTTCATGGCGTCGCTTATCTCGGTGTTCTACTACCTGGGCATCGTGCAGAAGGTCGTCAGCTTCCTCGCGTTCCTCATGACCAAGACCATGGGCATCTCGGGCGCCGAGAGCCTCTCGAGCGCGGCCTGCGTCTTCGTCGGCCAGGTGGAGGGGCCTCTCTTGGTCCGCCCCTACATCCCCGACATGACCAAGTCCGAGCTGATGGCCCTGATGACCGGCGGCATGGCCACCCTCGCGGGCGGTGTGCTCGCGGCCTACCTCGGCATGCTCGGAAAGGACTGGGCGCCGGCTCTCTTGGCCGCCTCCTTCATGGGGGCTCCGGCGGGCCTGGTGATGGCCAAGATCATCGTCCCCGAGACCGAGCAGCCCAAGACCACCGGCGGGGCCACGATCGAGATCGAGCGCACCGAGTCCTCGGTCATCGAGGCGGCCGCCAAGGGCGCGGGCGACGGCATGAACCTGGCGTTCAACGTGGGCGCCATGCTGCTCGCCTTCATCTCGCTGGTGGCCATGCTCAACGCGGGCCTGGGCCTGTTCCACACCTCCATGGAGCAGATCCTGGGCTACGCCTTCTCGCCGCTGGCCTTCCTGATCGGCGTGCCCATGAACGAGGCGATGGCCGTCGGCAACCTGATCGGCCAGAAGCTGGTGCTCAACGAGTTCGTCGCCTACTCCCAGCTCCAGCAGATGATCACCAACCACCAGCTCAGCGAGCGCGCGACCCTGATCGCGACCTTCGCCCTGTGCGGCTTCGCCAACTTCAGCTCGATCGCGCAGAACGTGGGCGGCATCGGGGCCATGGCCCCCAGCCGCCGCGGGGATCTGGCGAAGCTCGGCCTCAGGGCCATGCTCGCCGGTGCTCTGGCGTCGTGCATGAGCGCGGCGATCGCGGGACTCCTGAGCTAACCAATAATGTCCCCCGCCCCCTGGTGGACTTGCGCACGGATGCGCTGATGCCGCGAAGGGCACGGATGCCCGAGAGCGGCTCGGGGTTAGGGGTGGGGGGATCTAATCAAGTTCCATACGATGGGGCCTCGTCCGCGTGCCGGATGAGGCTTTCTCGTTCTTCGGGGCTGATGCTGCCCAGGATCACCTTGATCTTCGGGACGACCTTGCCCGGCTTCAGCTCGCGCCGGATGAAGTCGTCCAGGACCTGCGAGACCTCCGGCCCGGTCAGGGGGTGGGCGGTCAGGGTCAGCGCCCAGGGAGCCGTCGCCTCGTGGTCGGCGACGAAGGCCGCCACCTCCTGCTTCCAGGTGGCGAGCGGCCCGAGCCAGTCGGGGAAGGCCACGCGCGTCCTGAGCCGGGCGAAGTTGTCCTCGCGGTGCTCGCGGCCCCAGCCGGGCTCGCCGCCCAGGTACAGGTGCTGGTGGGTGAAGGGGGTGATCGCGTGGTCGGTCTCGAAGCGCGAAAGGCCGCGCGGATCCCTGGCGGCCTCGCGCATGAGCGCCTTGGCCTCGCGCAGGGCCGTGCGCCGGGCCCTCAGGCGCGGCACGAGGGCGTCGGCCTCGGCGATCATGCGCTCCACCGAGATGGCCTGGGTGCAGGGGGTGCGGCCCTTCTGCAGATTGGCCGCGCGGCACTCGCTCAGCACGTTCCCGCTCCAGCCGCAGTTGCGGCAGGCGGGTGAGACCTCCACGGCGATCGAGTCGGCGTCGTAGGCGTAGGCGGCGTAGGGGTGGCTCGCTCCCCAGGGCGAGAGGATGGGCGTCCCGAGCGCGCCTGAGAGGTGGGTGAGGCCGCCGTGGTTGCCGACGAAGAGGTCCGCCAGGGAGAGGACGGCCATGGTCTGGCGGAGGGTGGTCTGTCCCACCAGGTCGTAGCCGAGGCCCAGGTGGCCCGCCGAGAGGCCACCGCCCAGCTCGATCAGCGAGACGCCGTGCGCCGTCTCCATGTGGGCCATGAGGGCCCTGAAGCGCTCTTCGCCCCAGCGCCGGTCGGGCTCCTTGCTGTCGACCGAGAAGGCGACGATCAGCTCGTCCCCGCCGTCGTCCTCGAGGCCCAGCTCTTCCATCTCGCGGGGCAGGACGTAGAGCGACGGCGGCGTGGGATCCGCAGGGAGGCCGTGAAAGCGCCGGAAGTTGTCGAACACGCTCAGCCCCTCGGCGAGCGCGTCGCGCAGGGTGGCCGTCACGGGCTTGAGATCGGGGGTGGCGACGATCAGGTCGAAGGCCTCGTCGGGGCTCGTCTCGTCGAAGGAGTCGACGAGCGGATGGCCCCAGGCGAGGGTGCGGCTGCCACGCGAGGCGATCCATGCCTCGGGGTGGCGCTCGCGCAGGGCACGGTAGAAGCCGGTCTCGCAGACGATGTCACCGAGGCCCTTTTCGCCGCGGTGATCGACCAGGATGCGAAGGGGAGTCATGGCGGGTGGAAAAGCGAATCCTTACTGCTCGTGATCCAGGAACTGCGGATCGATGGGGTCGCCGTAGGCCTCCATGTACCCGCTGAGGGCGTCCTTGGAGCGGTCGACCGTGCTGAGCTCGCGCATCAGGGTGTGGCGCTTGCGCTGGAAAGCCGCCTGGTTCTGGAGGTCGAGGGTCTGCATCTCGGAGAGCGTGGCCTTGAGCGCCGCGCGGTTGGCGGGCAAGGTCGGCCCCGCCAAGAGCTGCTCGGCAGCATCGAAGCAGACGGCTCGCTCGTCGAGCAGGTGGACGAACTCGTCCCACGCGTCCACGGCGATGGCGTCCGACTGCAGTCGCGTCAGCTCCATCGCCTGGTCGTAGAGGCGCTCGAGCTCGGCCTCGCGCTCCATCGTCAGGCGGTGGCCTGCGCGGTCTTGAGCGCGCCCACGTTCTTGGCGGCCTGCATCCAGGCCTCGCGCAGCTCCTTGAGGATGTCGAGGACGCCCGTCAGCAGCTGTGGGTTCTTGCCGATGTTCGCCTGGACGGTCTGGCGGGTCATGAAGTCGTAGAGGTCGAACAGGTTCTTGGCCAGCTCGCCGCCGACCTTCATGTCGAGGGTGACCATCAGCTCGTTGAGGATGTTCTGGACCTTCAGGCAATTGGTGTTGGCCGTGTTGAAGTCCTTGTCCTCGAGGGCCTTCTTCGCGGTGTTCGCGAAGCGGATTGCCCCGTCGTACAGCATCAGCAGCAGACGCTCGGGCGAGGCCGTCTCGACCTGGGTCTGCTGGTACTGGGAGTAGGGATTGTTCGCCAGCATCGTGTTCATGCGGGAAAGCTCCTCCTAAAGGGGTTAACCGAGGGCGCTGATCTGGGAGAGGAAGGCCGATTTCTGACTGTTGATCCGGGCGACGGCCTGCTCCATGGCGGCGAACTGTCGCTCCATGCCTTTACGGGTGAGGGCGAGGCGGCTGGTCACGTTGGTGATCTGATCGTCGTAGCCGCGCAGCTGCCGCTGGACCGACTTGTCTCGGGTCTTGAAGACCCCGTCGGTGCTGCCGACCTTGGTGAGGTAGGTCTTGAGCTTGGCGGCGATCCCCTTGTCGATCTTCTTGGTCGAGTCCAAGGGGTCGGTTTCGGTGAGCTGGAAGAGCATGGCGACCCGGTCGGGGTTGGCCTCCATGGCGGCCTTGAACTTGGTCTCGTCGAGCTGGAGGTGAATCTTGTCGTCCTTGCTCGTCGCGAGGCCGAGTTCGACCAGGCTCTTGGGGGAGTCGGTGACGCCCGAGACGTTGGAGGCGAGCATCGAGCGGATCGAGTCGGTGATCTGGCGCAGGTCTCGGTCGAAGGCGTTGGGTTGGCCCTTGGCCGTGGCATCGGTGATGGCGTCGACCAGCTGGTTGTACTGGTCGACGAAGCTCTTGACCTTGGTGATGGTGGCGCCGGGGTCGGCGGCGGTGGTCACGGTGATCGCGTCGTTGGTGTTTTCCTGGATCTTGACGGCTGTGAAGGTCAGCCCCGGGATTACGTTGGTGAAGGTGTTGGTCGCGCTGCTGATGAAGTGCGTCGCGTCCGTGTCGCCCGCGGCCCCGGTGAAGCCGTTGACTCCGACGATACCAATCTGGGCGTTCTGGCCCGCCTTGAGCTCGCCGTTCAGGAGCCCGAGCTTTGACATGAGATCGCCGGTGGTGTCCTCGACCGAGACGGCGCTGGAGCCCGTCGTGCGCGAGGTCATGACGATCTTATCCTCGAGGGGGTTGTAGGTGGCGGTCACGCCGGCCTTCGAGGCGTTGATCTTGGTCAGGATGTCGTTGAGCGACTCGGTGGCAGCGTTGTAGCTCAGCTCGACGCCGTTGATCTTGAAAGCGCCCGAGCTCGGCGCGCCGGCGACGAGGTTGGAGGTGGCGAGCGGAGTGTTGACCTGGAGGGTACTGATGCCACTGGTTGAGCGGATCGTCGCGCCGATCGGGCCATCGTAGGTCACGGTGCGCAGGTTGGTCACGCTCAGGAAGTTGGAGGTGTCGCTGCCTGCACCCAGGATGATCTTGGTGGCGTTCGCGGCCGTCAGCTCGATCTTGTTGCCAACCAGCGCGGCCGTCACGTCGCCGCCGGTCTGGGTCGAAATGCCGGCGAAGACATCGCTCAGGCTCTTCGTGGGATCAACGGTGACGGTGTTGGTCTGCGTGCTGCCATCGGAGTCCCGGGTCCACTGGATGGTGAAGGTTCCCGCCTTGATGGGGGCCGAGCCCTTGATCTCACTTAGTACGGTGCTGGCATCGCTCAGCGCGGTGCCGAGCCCCGCACCGGAACGCAGCGTCGTGGCGGTCGCCAGTTGCTTGACGTTGATGCGATAGGAGCCTGAGGCGGCATCCGCCCCGGCCTTGGCAGTGAGGACGTTGGTGTCGCTCGAGGTGGCGGACTTGGCGCGCAGGTTGAGATCCATCGTCAGCTCGGAGGCCGCCCCCTTGAGGGCCAGGATCCGGGTGTTGATCGTTTGGAAGACCTGGTTCTTGGTGTTGAGCGCCGATTTCTTCTGCTGGAGCAGCCGCAGGGGCTGCTGCTCGATCGACATCAGCTGCTCGACCAGCGCCTTGGTATCGAGGCCGCTCGCGATGCCTCCGACCGAAAATCCACCCATGATTCACCCTCCTTGGCGGGGTCAAGACCATCCAACAAAACCAGGCATGTTACGGCCATTGGCCGCCGCTGGCGGCTAGGGCGCCTGCGGCTCAACGCAACAGGAACAGTTTCGTTAGACGCTCTAGCGGTTCTCGTCCACCAGCAGGCCCGAGAGCTGCTTCTGGAACATGGCGACCAGATCCAGGAACTTCTCGGAGGGGATCTCGCGGATCACCTCGCCGGTATCCTGGTTGACCACGGTGACGATGGTGCGCTTCGTATCCTCGTGGACCTTGAAGCGCAGGGACTCGTTGAAGGTCGTCATCAGCTGATCGACCTGATCGACGGCCTGGGCGAGCATCTGCTTGCCCACGGGCTTGGCGTTGTCGCCCTGCTCGGCGTTCTGCTGAGCGGCGAGGGGGATGGCGGCTACCTGAGCGCGATCGCGCTGGGCCTGCTGATCGGCCGGGAGGTTGCTGAGTTGAGAGACCGCGCCGGCGGCCGCGATGGCTCCTTCTATACGCATAGGGACCCTCTCCTGTGCTCGTGTGGGGCGACGAGACGCGATTCCCACTCATGGTATCGGCCCGGTGGGCGCGATCTTTACGGGGTCGCGTAGCTATTTTCCCAAGAAAAGAGCCGGCCCGAAGGCCGGCTCTTTCCTGAGGGGCTTACCGGAGCAGGCCGAGGACGCCCTGCGACGACTGGTTGGCCTGGGAGAGCATCGCGGTCGACGACTGGCTGAGGATCTGGGCCTTCGACATGTTGACGACTTCCTTCGCCATGTCGAGGTCCTTGACTCGGCTGTTCGCGGCGTTGAGGTTCTCCGAGGCAACACCCAGGTTGGCGATGGTGTGCTGCAGGCGGTTGATCAGCGCACCCAGCTTGGAGCGGTTGTTGCTGACGGTGTTGATCGCGGCATCGAGCTTCGAGATCGCGGTCGAGGCGGCAGCCGAGTTGCCGACCGAGATGTCGGAGCCGTTGCTGACCGACAGCGAAGTCGCGCTCATGTTGCTGAGGGTGAAGCTGATGGTCTGGCCAGCGTTGGCGCCGATCTGGAAGGTCAGGCCGCCGGCGGACAGGTCACCGTTGATGAGCTTCTTGGTGTTGAACTCGGTCGTGGTCGAGATGCGATCGAGCTCGCTCGAGAGCTGGCTGAGCTCGTCCGAGATGTTGCTGCGGTCGGCGGTGGTCAGGGTGTCGTTGGCACCCTGGACGGCCAGCTCGCGCATACGCTGCAGGATGGCCTGGGACTCCTGCATCGCGCCTTCGGCGGTCTGGATGAGCGAGATGCCGTCCTGGGCGTTACGCGAGGCCTGGTCGAGACCACGGGTCTGGCCTTCCATCTTCTGGCTGATGGCGAGGCCGGCGGCATCGTCCGAAGCGCCGTTGATGCGCAGGCCGGACGACAGGCGCGCCAGGCTCTTGTTGAGCATGGTGTCGTTGTCGGTCAGCACGCGGTGGGCGTTGAGGGCGGCCACGTTGGTGTTGATACGAAGAGCCATGAGATACCTCCTTGTGGGGTGTGCGGGAAACTTCCGTGTCTCCTCGCTTTTACGGATCCACTATACCCGGCAGACGAGAGTGATAACAAGCCTTTGGCCGTTATTTTCTGCGGCTACCTTTTTTCGTCCGGAGCACCCGCCCCGAGGGTGAGCAGCTGGCGCCGCGCGTAGGTGTCCCGCGGATCCAGCTCCGTCGCCTTGGCGAACATCACGCGCGCGTCATCGACGTTGCCGGTCACGCGGCACAGGTCGCCCAGCGCCACGTAGGGCGCGGGATCCTGCGGCGAGCCTTCGCGAGCGCGCAGATAAAGGGAAAGGGCTTGCTCGTAGCGTCGGTGGGCGCCGAGGGTCTGCCCGATGCCGAGGGCGAGGCCGCCGATGCTCGGGCCGAGACGCTCGACCTGCGCCAGCACCTGCTGGATCCACTCCTCGCGCTCGCCGCGCAGGGCCAGGTCGAGGACCGCGCGCCAGGTACGGACGAGATCGGCATCCTGCGGGCGATTCTCGGGCAGCGCGTGGCCCGCGACGATCTCGCCCAGGCACGCCAGCGCGCGGCTGTCCGCGTCCTCGGCGAAGCGCGCCCAGATGGGACGGGCGGTCTCGATCCGGCCTGCGAGCAGGTGGACGAGACTCAGGTTCAGGAGCGCCGGGCGCGACTCGGGCTGCTTGTCGATCGCGGCCTCGAGCGCCGCCTGGGCCTCGCTCAGGTGGCCGAGCTTGAGCAGGGCCTCCGCCTTGGGGATCAGGGCGTCGCTCAGCGAGGGATCGAGCGCTAGGGCCTTGTCCCATGCTTCGACGCAGTCCGCGTAACGGCCGAACCTGAAGCAGATCGAGGCCATGTTGATCCATGCGCGCAGGTCCTCGGGGTCGCGCTCGAGGGCGGCGACGAAGTGATCGAGGGCCCGGGCGAAGTCCTGCTCCTGGTAGAGCATGATCCCCATGTTGGTGTGGATCTCGGCGTCCGGGTTCGGATGACGCGCGATCGCCCTCTCGATGTACTCGAGCCCCTTGCGGTTGTCGCCCAGCTTGGTGTGGCAGACGGCGATCGCGTTGAGGGCCTTGTGGAGGGCGATGGTCGGGTCGATCCCGCCCGCGTGGATCACGTTGCCCAGTTCGAGGCAGCGCTCGAAGTGGGGGATGGCCTCCTCCCAGCGCTCCTGGTCCATGTAGGTCAGGCCGATGGTGAAGCGAGTGTCGACGTGGTCACGGAAGAGCTTGGCGCCCTTCTCGAGGTAGCCGAGGGCGCGGTCGAACTCCTTGCGGCGGCGGCTCAGGTCGCCCAGGTTGTAGTAGACGTTCGGGTAGTAGGGCAGATCGGTCGGCGCCTTGCGCTCCTCGAGCAGCTCGAGGGCGCGCGCGTAGTTGGTCTCGGCCTCTTCGAGCCGGTTCATGAGCTTGAGGGTCTGACCAAGCTGGAAGTAGGCGTAGGGGTTCTCCGGATCCTGCTCGCGGAACTTCTCGAGCAGCTCGTAGTTGCGGCGGTTCTTGTCCCGCTCGTCCATGCAGGAGCGCAGGTAGCCGTAGTGGACGATCTTGACCTCGCAGTTGCGGGACTTGAGGCCGGTGCGGCCGGCCGAGGGTCCCGCTTGCTCGTGGATGATGCCCTCGAAGCGGATGTCGGGCCGATTCTGGAAGACGCGGAAGAGGAGGGCCATCTGGCTACCCTCGACCTCGTCCTGGCCGAGGTAGTTCTCGATGACCAGGCTGTAGCCGATGACGTTTTGCTCGCGCAGGAGGGGCTTGAGGTGGTGCTTGGTTGCCTCGTCCAGGCGCTCGTCGGCGTCCAGCACCAGGATCCAGTCACCGGTCGCCTGCTCGATTCCGGCGTTGCGGGCCGCCGAGAAGTCACCGATCCAGGGGAAGTGGATCACCTTGGCGCCGAAGCGCTCGGCGATGGCGAGGGTCCCGTCGGTGGAGCCGGTGTCGACGACGATGATCTCGTCGGCCACGCCCTGCACGCTCGCCAGGCAGCCCTCCAGGTACTTCTCCTCGTTCTTGACGATCATGCAGAGGCTGAGCGTGGGCTCGGCCGGCTTGGTCAGGGCGGTGAGGTACTCCAGGTCGTCGACGACGACGTCGCCGGTCTCTCGCACCCGGCGCATGGCCTCGACCAGGCTCTGGCGAGCGGTGGGGTGAGAGGGGTTCAGGTCGAGGGCGCGACGGAAGAAGACCTCCGAGGCCGCATACCACTCGAGCTTGAACATGGTCACACCCAGGGTGTTCACGGCGTCGACCAGGTAGGGATCGAGCGTCAGCGCCTGGCGAAGGGCCATGACCGCCTTGTCGTACTTGTCTTGCTGCAAGAGGGCCACGCCGAGCTGGGTGAAGAGCGTCGCGTCTTGATCGTCCTGCTCCAGGGCAGCGAGGAAGTGGGTCGCGGCAGCTTCGTAGTTCCCCTGGTCGAACGCTTGCGCCCCCATCTGGATGAGGTCGTCGCGCTGGGGGGCGATAGCGCCGGTTTTTACGATCTTGAGGGCCACTAAGGTTTCCTTTCTCATCGGAGAACCGCTGCCACGATCCTTTTCGGTTTCTTTGCCCCCGACTTTAGGTGATCTCGGGCGAAATGAGGAAAGAATCGTCAGCGGGCGAGAGATGCCGCCTTGGCATACATGGTCCGGGCCTCGTCCGGCTCGCCGAGGGCCTGGCATGCGTCGCCAAGCAAGCGATAGACCACCGGGTCCTCGGGGGTGCGCTGCTGGGCTCTTAGCAGGGCTCCGGCGGCAAGCTCCGCCAGGCCACCGCGCAGGAAGGTCTCACCCAGGGCGCGATCGAGCGAAGGGAGGGTTTCTCCGAGCGAGTCGAGGCGATCGAGCAGTGCCTGCACCATGGCCGTCCGATCGCTCGTCAGCGCCAGCTCCGCTGCCGCGCACCAGCTCGCCACCAGGGTCGCTTCGTCGGGCCGCGCGACGGGGAGGGGGCGATCCGTCAGGGCATGAGCGAGGACCAGGAGGGCGCGGCACTCGGGACTGTTTGGGCAGCGAGCGTAGGCCCCAGCCGCCTCCTCGTAGCGCTCGGCTTGGAGCCACTGCATGGCCAGGTTGAGCCAAGCGCGCGGCTCGCCGGCATCCCGGGCGATGGCGGCCTCGAAGTGACGGATGGCCTCGGCGTCCTCGCGCTCGTCCGAAAGGAGGATCCCGAGGTTCACGTGCAGGGCCGCGTCGGGCGCGGGATGGAGCGCCAGGGTTTGCTCCAGATAGGCCCTGGCACGCGGGCGATCGCCCAGCCGGATGTGGCAGTCCGCGAGGGCGCGCAGGGCCTTGTGGCCTGGCACGTCCGGATCGGTGGGGTAGGCGGGCCGGGCGCCTTGCATGCCCAGGCACCGCTCGAACCAGGGGATGGCCTCGCGGAAGGCCCCCGCGTCGAAGTGGCAGAACCCCCGGATGTAATAGAGATCGGGGTAGTCGGGATACCGCGCGATCGCCTCGTCCAGCACCGCGGTGGCGCGCTCGAAGCGCAGGAGCCTCCGGTAGAGGTCGCCGAGGCTGAGGTAGAGGTTGGGGTAGTAAGGGGTTCCCTTCGCGGCCCCCCGGGCCTCGAGCAGGTCGAGGGCGCGCAGGTAGTGCCGCTCCGCCTCGATGAAGCGATCGAGGAGCTTGAGGCCCTCGGCCAGGTTGAAGTGCGCGAACGGGTCGTCCGGCGCGAGGGTCGCCTGGCGTTCGAGGATGCGAAGGTTGCGCTCGCGCTTGCCTCGCTGCGTCACCGCCTCGGCCAGGTACCCCAGGTGACGGATCCGCACGCCCGAAGGGAGGGTCGCGCGGCCGGTACGCTTGGCTGAGGGGATGGCCTGCTCGTGGATCAGGCCGTCGAAGCGAATGCCGAGCCCGTTGCGGAAGAGCCTGAAGACAGGGGCATGCTGGCTCATCCCACCACCGGCCGAGCCGACGAGGTTCTCGCACACCAGGGAGTAGCCCGCCACGTCCTCGGCCCGGAGCAGGCGCCTGAGCTCGGGGATCGAATCGGCCAGAAGCCGCTCGTCGGCATCCAGCACCAGGATCCAGTCGCTGGTCACCTGCTCGATGCCCGCGTTGCGCGCCGCGGCGAAGTCCCCGATCCAGGGGAAGTGGCTCACCCTGGCGCCGTGGCGCTCGGCGATGGCGAGGGTCCCGTCGGTGGAGCCGGTGTCCACGATGACGATCTCGTCCACCACCCCCCGTACGCTCGCCAGGCAATCCTCCAGGTAGGCCTCCTCGTCCCTGACGATCATGCAGAGGGCGAGGGTGGGGGCGCTCATGCGTCCTTCCTCGCGGGGGCCGGTGGGTCCTGCCGAATGCCGGCCGGCGAGGCAACCCGCAGGCCCAGCGCGAGGGCGATCGCACGAGCCACCAGGTCCTGCGAGTCCACCCAGACGGTGGCGGCGCGCACGAGGCCCACCCCAGAGGTCCCCACCTGTTCGAGCAGCAGGACGTCGGGGATCGCCTCGGGGTCCAAGCCTCGCACGCTCAGCCACTCGGCGATCGCCTCCAGGGTCCCTTCGGCCTTGCCCGGTTTCACCGGCACGAGAAGGGAGCGATGGGGCTCGCTCTCTGCCGCCAGGAAGGCGGCGAGGCCCTCCTTCCAGTCGGTCGCGCAGAGCCAGCGCTCCTTGGCGCGCGCTTCCAGGAGAGGGGCTTCCTCGTTCCAGTTCAGGGCCTTGAAGCGCTCGCGCGCCACACGCAGCAGCTCCGCGGTGGGGGCCTCGAAGGCGGGGCGTCCCATGTCGCGCGCCCCCTGCGCGACGTCGGCCGGGCCCAGCACCAGATCGGCTGCGGCCAGGTAGCGGGGCAGCTCCAGCGGGATGACCGGCGCCTCCAGCAGGGAGATGTCGGGGATGTTCGCCGGGTCGAGGTTCAGGCGCGCGAGCTGCGCCACGACTTCTTCCTGGACGGCGGTGCCCTCGGGGCCCGTCAGGACGTGAAGGCACGTTTCGGCGCCCGGGGCGAAGGCCTCCAGGTAGGCCTCGAGGGTTGCGGCGAGCAGCGCCTCGTCGGGTGCGGCGAGCACCACGTTGAAGGCGGCGCGATCCGGCAGGTCTGTCGGCGCGGCCTCGGGGCTGAACACCGGCTCGGTGTGGATCCGGGGATCGAAGGGGAGGGCGAGGGCATCCGAGAGGCTGTAGCCGCGCTCCATTGGCTGGGCCTCGGGCAGGAGCCACTTGCGCTTGAACTTGCCCCAGTTCTCCTCCATGGCTTGCCGGTAGTCGATTTTCTGGCCCTTGAAGGTGACGCTGCCGAAGTGGTGGATGAAGACGTCGTTGGCCAGGGCGATCCCGAAGCCTGCCACCTGGGCGCGCAGGCAATAGTCGTCGTCCTCGAAGTTGCCCCGTCCGAAGCGCATGTCGAGACCGCCGAGGCGCTCGATCACCTCGCGGCGGATCAGCATGCAGAACCCGATGATGCGCTGGATCGAGAGGACTTCCCCCCCATGGCGTCGGCGCCAGTCGGAGGCGTAGGCCTCGAAGCCCGCCAGGCTGCGCTGATCGTAGCCGACCCCGTCGACCTGCTGGGGGCCCGTGATGCAGTTGGTCCGGGGCCCGACCAGCCCGATTCCGGGGGCTTCGGCGGCTGCGATCATGCCGTCGAGCCATCCCTCGCTGACGACGGTGTCGTTGTTGAGGAGTACCACGTGACGCCCCTGCGCCACGGCGATACCCTGGTTGCAGCCGCCGGCGAAGCCGCGGTTGCGGTCGTTGAGGAGCAGCTTCACGTTGGGGTGCTGCGCCGCCAGGTGCTGCAGGTAGCCGACGGTTCCGTCGGCCGAGGCGTTGTCGACCACGATCAGCTCGAAGTCGCGGGTGTGCCGGAAGAGGCTCTCCACGCAGAGGCGGGTCACCTCGAGCTGGTTGTAGGTGAGGACCACGATCGACGCGACGGGTTGTGCCGCTTCGCCTTCCAGGATGCCGGGGGTGGGGTCAAACCAGGACATGCCCCAGAGGTCGTCGGCCGACGGCACCCGGCCGGGGCCGTAGTGGCGGACCAGCTTCCGGGCCAGGGCGTCGGTGCTCTCCTGGACCAGGCGTTTGGTGCGATCCGAGGGCTCGGTCTTGAAGCTCACCTGGCCGACGTGGTGCACGAAGGCGTCGGCGGCGACCACCAGCCGATAACCCGCGTCGCGCAGGCGCCACGAGAGGTCCAGGTCGTCGTTGCCTAGGAAGAGCTCCTCGTCCAGGAGGCCCACCCGGTCCAGCACGCGGCGCGGGATCATCATGCAGAAGCCGATGAGGAGCTTGGTCTCGACGGTGCCGTCGAGATTGACCCCGGCCAGGATCATCGCGAGCGTCTCGGGGGTGATGGCCGAGGGGAGCGCCGGGGGCAGGTAGCGCTGGATCTTCTGCAGGCCCGCGACGTAGTCGGAGGTGGGGCCGACCGCGCCGACGGCGGGGTCCTCGCAGCGGCTGCGCAGTCGCTCGAGCCAGCCCGGGGTCACGACCGTGTCGGGGTTGAGCAGGATGCTGAACTCGCCCTTGCCGATCCGCAGGCCGGCGTTGCTGCCGGCCGAAAAGCCGAGGTTCGATGGGCTCAAAACGATCCGCAGGCGCGGGTCGCGCTCGGCCTGGGCCTGGAGCCACCCGGCCGTCCCGTCTTGGGAGGCGTTGTCCACCACGATCAGCTCGTCGTCGGGGGCCATGGTGCGAAGCGCGTGGGTGAGGCAGTCATCAAGCGTGCGCTGGGAGTTGTAGCTCACGACGACGAGCGAGCAGCTCCCGGGGATCACGGGCGTCCCGGCGGCCTTGCTCAGGGCCGCGGGGGTGGGCGGGAGGATGCGCAGGTCGAGGGCCTCGGCGCGGGCGCGCGACACCGCCGTGCCGTCATCGAGCCAGGCCGTGGCGAGGCGGAAGATGGCCATCTCCGACGTGGCTGGGGCGTCCAGGAGGATCACGTCGGGGATGGCCTCGATGTCGTGTCCTTTGGCCTGAAGCCAGGTGGCGATGCGATCTTGGTTCGCCTCGGCGGTGCCGGGCGCCACCCGGAGCAGCAGGGCCACCTCCTGGTCGGGGTTCACAGCCGCCAGGAAGGCCTCTAGGGGCTGCTGCCAGTCGTCGCCGCACGTTGCGAGCCAGCGCTCGCGGTGCTTCTCGGTCATGGGGAGCGGGCGCTCCGCCCAGGGGGTGTCCCCGATGGCGCTCACGGCCGCCCGGAGCGTCTCGGGCTCGGGACGGCTCAGGGCCGGTAGGCCCATGTCCCGAGCAACGCGTGCGAGGCGAGGCTCCGCCATCACCAGGTCACCCGCGCGCAGGTAGGCGGTCAGGCCCTCGGGGGCGGCGGGAACGTCCAGCAGGCAAATGTCCGGAATGGCCTCGGGGGAGTGGCCCGAGGTCTCGAGGGTTTGAACTACAGTGGCCTGGACCGCATCAAGGCGAGCGCCCGCCAGGAGGTGAAGGGCCACGTCGTCGTCCTGCGCGAAGGCCTTCAGGTAGGCTTCGATCATCATCGGCAGCTGTTCTGGGTCGCCCACGGGGACGACGATGTTGAAGCCCCGGCGATCCGGCAGCTCGATAGTCGCGGCCGGGGGAAGGGCCTGTGCCTGGGTGTGGGTGGCCCGGAAGAGGAGCTGATAGGCGTTGCTCTGTGCGGCCAGGGAGGGGTTGTCGATCCCGAGGGCGCTCGCCGCTTGCGTGAGGACTTCTCCGGCCAGGGGGTGGGGGACATCGATGGTGCTCGCCTCGAGGACCCTGAGGCCCGACTGGGCGAGCAGCTGGGCGAAGCTCTGCTGGGTGAAGAAGCGCAGGTGGGTGCGGTCCAGCAGCCCCTCGTCGGCGTAAGTGAACGCGCCGCTCAGGAGCTCGCCGATGACGGACCAGTGGGCCACGTTCGGCAGGCAGACCAGGACCTCGCCCCCGGGGGCGAGGTGGCGCCGGTGCTTGGCGAGGACCGCACCGGGGTCACGCAGGTGCTCAAGCACGTCGCCGTAGAGGATGCAATCAAAGTAGCCTTCGGGATACGGAAGGTCGAGGGTCTCCACGTCGCCCTCCACCACGGCGTCGAGACGCATCCGGGCTTCAAGGGCGGCCTCGGGGAAGGCCTCGAAGCCAACGACCTCGCGGGTGGGGTTCTGCTCCTTGAGCCACGCGCCCAGGTAGCCGGCCGCACAGCCGACCTCCAGGATGCGTTTGGCGCCAGGCGGGACCATGGTGGCGAGGCGCTGGTTGATGCGGCCGTAATAGCCGCCCTCGGGAACCCTCGGGGTCATTCGGGTACCTTCCTCCATCATGCGTTCGATGAACGCCACTGTACGCTCGGTGGCGTGCCCGTCGTTGCGGTAATTGAAGTGTTCGGCGGTCTGCGCGCGGCATGCTTCGAGGCTGGCACGGAAGCCTTCATCCATGAGGCAGGCGCGCAGGGCCTCGGCGATGGCGTCCGCGGCAGGGGGGCACGTCGCTACGCCCGGGTAGGGGGCATAGCCCGAGCGGGTGCCGGTTCCAGGTTGCTGCCATGCGATGGACAGGCCGTGCTTCCCGGCCAGGAGAGCCTCGGTCTGAAACGTGGAATCGAGACCCACCACCAGGTCGCAGGCACCGAGGAACCAATCGCGAGGTGCGTCGGGAACGGAGATCGCGATCCCGACCTCGTCGGCCAGTCGCTGATGCCAGGCGGGACCGAAGTCACCGAGGGCTCTGTGGCCGGGGTGAGGGCGCACCACGATCTGGGGCTGCGCGTCCGCAAACAGCAAGACCCCTCGCAGGAACTCCCGGAAGCCCTCTTCTAGAAGTCCCGGCAGGTCGAAGGTGGTGAGGGTGTGGGGCCAGCTACCCGAGAAGCCCACCACGAGGCGCTCGGGGGCCAGGCCAAGCCGGGCGCAGGCCGCTGCGCGCTCTGGAAGCGACTGCCGGTAGAGCTCGTCCCATGCCGGGCGCCCCAGCAACGCGATCTGCTGCGGCTGGTTTTTGGCGTTCAGTAGGAAAGTGTCCCGCGTATAGGCGCCTTCCGCCCCTACCCAGGTGGTCCGGATGAGGTCGTGGAAGTCCCCCAGGGGAAAGGGGGCCAGCGAGAGGCCGTGGGGCAGGTGAAGCGTCGCGATGGCGTGGCGTTCCGCCTCGGCGACCAGCAGCCTCAGATTGGGGGCGACGTCGTTGTGGACGACGACGGCGCCCAGGGGATGGTCGCGATGAAGCAGAGCGAAGGCTCGGGCGATGACCTGAAAGTTCAGGGTGTTCTGCAGCACGAGCGGCCCGAGACGATCCGCCACCTGGGGGGTCCAGTCGCGGCCGGAGAGGTGGAAGGAACGCGCGGGAAAGATGCCCTGGAAGGTCTCGTCCCAGCCGGCGGCCTGGGCCTGGAGTGCCGGTTGAAGCTGGGTGCGGGCCGCCGCCATGTACTGCGTGAAGGTGGGGGCGCCGAATACGACTACGTGGTGGCCCCGGTCTCGCAGGGCCTGGATGAGACCCTCGTGTCCGGAGTGAGGGGTAATCAGGATCGCGCGCGAACTCATGGCAGCAGGTTCCCCACAAGTGGCTTGAGGGCGAGGGTCAGCTGGTTCAGCACCTCGTACTCCAAGAGCGGCGGTAGCGGCATCCCTTGATGCTGGATCGCACGAGCCTGCGGGGTCTGAGCCCAGGAGCGCGCCCAGCGCCATGCGACCTGGTCGAGGACCCGCGCTTGTGCGTGCGGCTGGAGCATCCCAAGGAAATCCACGGCAAAGGGCAGGCGCGGCCCGATCCGATCGTTGAGGGTGGCGAGCAACTCGACGGCGCCCGGCGGTTCGAGGTGCGTGTGCAGGTCGGTGACGAAGGCTTCGTAGGCGGGCCCCAGCAGGGCCTGGAGCTTGGCGGCGTCGAGGTCGACCCCGGCGCGCAGGGCGGCCTGCAGTGGTCCGTGAGCCCTGCATGCAGTCTCCAGGAAATCCCAGAGCCTCGCGGCTGCGGGATCCCGCAGTGCGCTAACCAGCTCGATGCGGGCAGCTTCATCAAGGGCAAGCGTCGGCGCCAGGCGGGATATTCTCGCTTCGGCCGCTTCCACGGGGAGCGGCAAGCCCGGGGGAGCGACGTAGCGATCGTCCCAGACTCGCGCTTGCCAAGGGGGGCGAGGGGTGGGCCGGGCGTCCATCAAAAGCAGTCCTCTTCATTGCGAGCTCGCGAGTTCTCCTCGGATTGTTTACCCACTCGCGCCTCGATTGTATTGGAGCAAGCGGCTTTCGGTCATGGCGCGGGGCAGGGGAGGCGTGTTAGACGTCCCTCGATGCAGGGTATTTTGCTGGTGGATTTGTGCCTGTGGAGCGCCGGCCTTGCTTGCTGGCGAATACCCGCATGGTTAGAGGAACGAGGCGGTAATAGGTTGCTTAAAGGTAGCTCGATTCTGGTGACGGGGGGGACCGGGTCCTTCGGAAAGCGATTTATTCGAACGATCCTGGAGCGGTATCCGGATATCACCCGCCTGGTCGTTTTTTCGCGTGACGAGCTCAAGCAGTTCGAAATGGCGCAAGATTTCTCCGCCGCTCGCTTTCCCCAGATCCGCTACTTCATCGGAGACGTTCGTGACAAGGACCGCCTCCTGCGCGCCATGGAGGGGATCGACGTCGTGGTCCATGCCGCAGCCCTGAAGCAGGTCCCTGCGGCCGAGTACAACCCTTTCGAGTGCATCAAGACCAACGTGCTCGGGGCGCAGAACGTGATCGAGGCCGCCTTCGATGCCGGGGTCAAGCGGGTGGTCGCCCTCAGCACCGACAAGGCGGCCGGCCCCATCAACCTGTACGGGGCTACCAAGCTCTGCTCCGACAAGCTCTTCGTCGCCGCCAACAACATGAGGGGCAAGCGGGACATCCGGCTCTCGGTCGTGCGCTACGGCAACGTCATGGGTAGCCGCGGCAGCGTCATCCCCTTCTTCCTGCAGAAGCGTCATGAGGGGGGGCTGCCGATCACCGATTCGCGAATGACTCGGTTCAATATCACCCTCGACGAGGGGGTCCAGATGGTTCTGGACGCGCTCGATCGCATGTGGGGCGGCGAGATCTTTGTACCCAAGATCCCGAGCTACCGCGTCGTCGACGTGGCCGAGGCGATCGCCCCGAGTGCCAGGCGCGAGATCGTGGGCATTCGACCGGGTGAGAAGCTCCACGAGGAGATGATCACCGAGACCGACGCCATCTCCACCCTGGAGTGCAAGGACTACTTCGTGATGCTGCCCTCCATGCGGCTGTGGGACGTCGAGGAGTTCAAGCGAGCCTTCGACGCGCGTCCCTGCCCGGATGGCTTCAAGTACAACAGCGGCACCAACACCGACTGGCTGAGCGTCGAGCAGATTCGCGCCCTGATCAAGCAGCACGTCGACCCGGCCTTTTCGGTCTAGAGGAGGGCCTCATGTCCGCATCCATTCCCTATGGCCGCCAGTGGATCTCCGAGCAGGACATCGCGGCGGTCGTCGAGGCCTTGCGATCCGACTGGCTCACCCAGGGCCCCCTGGTTGCGCGCTTCGAGGAAGCCCTCGCCGAGAAGGTCGGCGCCCGCTATGCGGTTGCCGTCGCCAACGGCACCGCGGCGCTGCATCTGGCCGCCCTTGCCGCGGGCTTCGGCGCGGGGGACGAGGTCATCACCACCCCCAACACCTTCGTCGCCTCGGCCAACTGCGTCCTCTACGCCGGCGCGCGCCCCGTGCTCGCCGACATCGATCCCCAGACCTACTGCATCGACCCTGTTGCGGTCAGAGCACGCCTGACCCCCGCCACCAGGGGCCTGATTCCCGTTCATTTCGCGGGCCAGCCTTGCGACATGGCCGCTCTCGGTGCGATCGCCCGGGAGCACGGCCTGACCGTCATCGAGGATGCGGCCCATGCCATCGGGGCCACCTACCAGGTGGACGGCGTGACGTATCGGGTGGGATCCTGCGCGCACAGCGCCATGACCATCTTCTCCTTCCACCCGGTCAAGCACGTGACCACCGGTGAGGGCGGAGCGATCACCACCAACGACCCCGCACTGTACCAGAAGCTCGTCCAGCTCAGGACCCACGGCATCACGCGTAACCCCGAGCGCCTGACCCGCAACGAGGGCCCCTGGTACTACGAGATGCAGGAGCTGGGCTTCAACTACCGCCTCACCGACTTCCAGTGCGCCCTGGGCCTGCAGCAGCTCAAGCGCCTGGATGACTTCGTCGCGCGCCGCCGGGCGATCGCCGCTGCCTACGACCAGGCCTTCGGGGCGGAGTCCGAGCTGATCGTTCCCTTCGAGCGGCCCGATGCCTCCTCGTCCTATCACCTGTACGTCGTGCAGTTCCGGACCGCGGACCGCCGTAAGGCCTTCGAGCGCTTGCGCGAGCTGGGGCTCGGGGTGAACGTCCACTACATCCCGGTCCACCTACAGCCGTATTACGCGCGCGAGCTGGGATGCCGCCCGGGGGATTACCCGCAGGCCGAGGCCTATTACGGGCGCGCCGTCTCGCTTCCGATGTATCCCGGGATGAGCGACGAGGAGGTCGCGCGCGTGATCGCACTGGTGAGGCAGACGGTACGGGAGCTTGCGGCATGAGGACGGTTGCGATCATCCAGGCCCGAATGGGGTCTTCCCGGTTGCCGGGCAAGATTCTGATGCCGCTCGGGGATCGGACCGTCCTGGAGCACGTGGTGGCGCGAACCCGGGCATGCCCTTTGATCGACGAGGTGGTCGTCGCGACGACGCAAGGGCCGCAAGACGATGTCCTTCTCCCGGTGCTCGAGCGCCTGGGCGTGCCGTGTTTTCGCGGAAGCGAGGGCGACGTCCTGGAGCGTTACTATCAGGCGGCACTGCAGCAGCGTGCCGACGTGGTGGTCCGGGTCACCTCCGATTGTCCGTTGCTCGATCCTCAAGTGCTGACGCGCTTGCTGGAGGCCTTCTTCGTCGCACGTGCGGGCGAGACCCCATGCGACTACCTGAGCAACACGCTCACCCGAACCTTTCCGCGCGGCCTGGACGCCGAGGTCTTCAGCTTCGAGGCCCTCGCGCAGGCGCATGCCGAGGCGCGCGAGCCATACGAGCGCGAGCACGTGACGCCCTTCCTCTACTTCCATCCGGATCGCTTCGCCCTCAACGACTTCAGGGATGACGCCGACGCCTCGGGTCACCGCTGGACCCTGGACACGATCGACGACTACCGGCTGATCGAGGCGCTTTACGCCGCGCTCTACCGACCGAACGAGCTCTTCTCGACCCGGGAGGCGCTTTCCTATCTGGATCGCCACCCACAGCTGGTTCAGCTCAACGCCCACGTCGAGCAGAAGAAGATCCAGGAGGGCGCATGAGGGTCGTGTTCCGGGCCGATGCCTCACAGGAGATCGGCAGCGGGCACGTGGCGCGCTGCCTGGTCATCGCCCGTCTGCTGCGCGCGCGCGGCGCTCAGGTCTCGTTCCTCTGCCGGGAGCTGCAAGGCCACCTTTGCGACTTCGTCGAGCGGCAGGGCTTCGAGGTGCATCGCCTCCCGCGGCCCGAGGCGCCTTTGGCACCCGGTTTCGCGCGCCTCGCGCATGCCGCCTGGCTGGGGGTGAGCTGGGAAGAGGATGCGGCGCAAGCGGCGGCCTACCTGAGCGCGCTCCCGGCTCCTCCCGATTGGCTCGTGGTGGACCACTACGCCCTGGACGCACGCTGGGAAGAGGCCCTGCGCCCCCATTTCAACCGCCTGATGGTCATCGACGACCTGGCGGATCGCCCTCACGCGTGCGACCTCCTGCTGGACCAGAACCTTCACCCGGGCTTTGAGCACCGCTACGAGGCCCTGGTGCCGGCGGGATGCCGCCTTTTGCTGGGATCGCGCTTCGCGCTGTTGCGGCCCGAGTTCGCCTGGGCGCGCCGGGATCTGCGCCTGCGGAGCGGCGCGCTATCGCGTCTTCTCGTCTTCTATGGCGGGAGCGATCCGACCAACGAGACCCTCAAGGCCCTCCGGGCCCTGCGCTCGCTCGCGGATCCCGCGTGGCGCATCGACGTGGTGCTTGGAGCGGCTAACCCTCATCGAGAGGCGATCGAGGCATTCTGCCGCGACTGGCCGCAGGTGGCCCTGCATACGCAGGTGGACCGGATGGCCGAGTTGATGGCTTCGGCGGACCTTGCGCTGGGAGCGGGGGGCGTGACGACCTGGGAGCGCGCTGCCCTGGGCTTGCCTTGCGTGGCCTCGGCCATCGCCTACAACCAGGAGTCGATCCTGAGGGGGGCGGCAGAGGCCGGTATCCTCTTCAACCTCGGGAAGGTCGAGGACGTCACCGAAGAGGCGATCGCCGCGGCGATCGAGAACCTGGCGGCGGATCCCGCTGCCCTGCAGGCGATGGGGGAGGCCGGCCGCGCGCGGGTCGACGAGTGGGGGGCCTTCCGGGTTCTGGCTGAACTGGGTGCCGCCTCGTATCGCATCACCGTGGTCTCGGATGCGTCCAGCTGGATCAACGCCCACGTGCCGGAGTTCGTCCGGATGCTGGAGGCCCAGGGTCACCACGTGAGCTGGGTGCACGAGGTCGCCCGGATCCCGGCGGGGGATTTCGTCTTCTACTGGGGATGCGGCCAGATCGTCTCGGCCGAGGTTTTGGCGCGCAATCGCCACAACCTGGTGATCCACGAGAGCGCCCTGCCTCACGGCAAGGGCTGGTCGCCCCTGACCTGGCAGATCCTCGAGGGCCGCGCAGAGGTCCCCGTGACCCTGTTCGAGGCGATGCCCGCGGTCGACAGCGGCCCGATCTATCTCCGAGGGACCATGCGTTTTCGGGGGACCGAGCTGGTGGACGAGCTGCGCGCGATCCAGGCCCAGGAAACCCTGCGTCTCTCTCTTGCTTTCATCGAGGGTTACCCCGAGGTGGTGCACCAGGCGAGCCCTCAGCTGGGCGACGCCACCTATTATCCACGGCGCACCCGGGAGGACAGCCGCCTCGATCCCGAGCGTTCGCTCGCGGATCAGATGAACCTGTTGCGGGTGGTCGACAATGAGCGCTACCCCGCTTTCTTCGACTGGGGCGGGGAGCGCTACGTGCTTGCCGTCCACAAGGCGGATGCCCCGCAGAAAGGCGCTTGACCATGCACGTCGTTGCCGCGAGCCGGGTCTGGGATCCTGCCATGCTCGAGCGCCTGCGTGAAGCCGCCCAGCAGGACTTCGTCCTCATCGAGCGCAAGGAGGACCTGACGCCCGAGCGCCTTGCCGCCCTCGAGCCGGGCTACGTCTTCTTCCCTCACTGGTCCTACTTGATCCCGCGCGAGATCCACGAGCGCTTCGAGTGCGTGATCTTCCACATGACCGACGTCCCCTTCGGCCGGGGGGGGAGCCCTCTCCAGAACCTCATCGCGCGGGGCATCTACGAGACGAAAGTCTCGGCGCTGCGCTGCGAGGCGGGCCTCGATGCCGGGCCCGTTTACATGAAGCGCCCGCTTTCGCTGCACGGGACGGCCGAGGAGATATACCGTCGCGCCACCCGGGTCATCGAGGGGATGATTGTCGAGATCCTGCGTTCGCGCCCCGAACCCCGCCCTCAAGAAGGAGAACCGGTCGCCTTCCCGAGGCGCAAGCCCGAGCAGAGCGACCTCTCGGCCCTGCGCGACCTCGAGCAGCTCTTCGACCACATCCGCATGCTCGACGCCGAGGGCTATCCCAGGGCCTTCCTGGAGACCGAGAATTTCCGCTTCGAGTTCGAGCGCGCGGCGCTCCGTGGGGAGAGCCTGCTCGCCGACGTTCGCATCACCAGGAGGAAGCAGTGAGCCGCACCGTGCTCGTCGTCGCCGCGCACCCGGATGATGAGGTTCTCGGCTGCGGGGCGACCATCGCCAAGCATGCCGGGGCCGGTGATCGCGTTCACGTGGTCATCATGGCCGAAGGGCTGACCAGCCGCGACGCGAAGCGCGATCGCGCCGGGCAAAGCGAGGCCCTCTCCGAGCTGGCCCAGGCTGCCCATCGCGCCAACGAGATCCTCTCGGTCGCCTCGCTGAAGCTGCTCGACTTTCCGGATAACCGCATGGACAGCCGCGATCGCCTCGACGTGATCAAGGTCGTCGAGCAGGCGGTCGCCGAGCACCGCCCGAGTCTCGTCTACACGCACCATGCCGGCGACGTGAACATCGACCACCGTCGGATCCACGAGGCGGTCGTCACCGCCTGCCGTCCCATGCCGGGGGGCTTCGTCGAGACCCTGCTCTTCTTCGAGGTCCCCTCCAGCACCGAGTGGCAGCCCCCGCATTCGGCGGCGCCCTTCTTGCCCAACTGGTTCGAGCCGGTCGAGGACACCCTCGCGATCAAGCAGGAGGCCCTGCGCGCCTACCACTCCGAGATGCGGGCCTGGCCCCATGCCCGATCGTACGAGGCGGTCGAGCACCTGGCGCGCTGGCGCGGGGCGAGCGTTGGAGTCGAGGCCGCCGAGGCCTTCATGCTGGGGCGCCGCGTGGCGCGTCGTCCATAGGAAGGAAGAACATGCAGGAGATCGTCGTTCAAGGGGTTTCGATCGGCCCGTCCGCGCGCCCCTTCGTCATCGCCGAGATGTCCGGGAACCACAACCAGTCCCTGGAGCGGGCGCTCGCGATCGTGGAGGCGGCGGCACGCGCGGGGGCGCACGCGCTGAAGATCCAGACCTACACCGCCGACACCATGACCCTGGATCTCGCCGAAGGGCGCTTCTTCATCGACGACGCGAACAGCCTCTGGAAGGGCAAGTCGCTCCACCAGCTCTACCAGGAGGCCTACACCCCCTGGGAGTGGCACCGGGCGATCTTCGACCGCTGCCGGGAGCTCGGCATGATCGGCTTCAGCACCCCCTTCGACGCCACCGCGGTGGACTTCCTGGAGTCGCTCGACGTTCCCCTGTACAAGATCGCTTCCTTCGAGAACGCCGATCTTCCCCTGATCCGGAAGGTGGCGGCCACGGGCAAGCCCATGATCATCTCGACCGGCATGGCCACGCTGGCCGAGCTGGACGAGACGGTACGCACCGCCCGCGAGGCGGGGTGCCGGGATCTCGTCCTGCTCAAGTGCACGAGCACCTATCCGGCGACCCCGCAGAACACCAACCTCCTGACGATTCCGCACATGCGCGAGCTGTTCGGGGTGCAGGTGGGCCTCTCCGATCACACCATGGGCATCGGGGCCGCCGTCGCGAGCGTGGCGCTCGGGGCGACCGTGATCGAGAAGCACTTCACCTTGGCCCGGGCAGACGGAGGGGTGGACTCCACCTTCTCGCTCGAGCCCGCGGAACTTGCGGCCTTGGCGGTCGAGAGCGAGCGTGCCTGGCAGGCCATGGGGCGAGTGACCTACGGGCCCCTCGAGCGCGAGAAGCCGTCCATGCAGTTCCGGCGCTCGCTGTACGTCGCCCAGGACATGCGAGAAGGTGAGCGATTCACGCTGGAGAACCTCCGCGTGGTGCGTCCGGGCTACGGCCTTTCCCCCAAGTTCTACGATCTGCTTCTCGGACGTACGGTGGGCCGCGATGTTCCAAAGGGAACGCCACTGAGCTGGGACCTTCTTAGTTAGCTGCCGTATTCTGACAGGTAGGCCCCCAGGCCCTTTGCGACGGTCTGGGGCGCTGATGGAATGAGCATGAGACAGCGGTGCCTGATGGTAGTGAGGTGAGGCTTGCGAGGCAATGGATTGAGCTTGTGCATGATCGTGCGCGACGAGGAGGCGCTACTTTCACGCTGCCTCGAGAGTGTGCGGGGCGTCGTCGACGAGATCGTCGTGGTCGACACGGGCTCGGAGGATAGGACTGTGGCCGTAGCCGAGCGTTTTGGTGCCGAGGTGATCCGGTTCGACTGGTGTGACGACTTCGCGGCGGCGCGCAACGCGGGAATCGAGCAGGCCACCGGGGATTGGATCCTGGTGCTGGACGCCGACGAGGCGCTCGCGCCGGACTCCGCGCAAGCCCTCCGGGCCTCCATGGCCCTGGAGCATGGCGGCTTCTTGTTACCCCTCGAGAACGATCTGGGCGAGGGTCGGCGCCACCAGACTCGGCTCTTGCGTCTCTTTCGACGCCATCCGGACATTCGCTTCAAGGGACGCGTGCACGAGCAGCTCAGCGAGAGCATCCTCGCGCTAGGTCTCCACGTCGGCGATTGCGCGGCAGTTATCCGCCACGACGGATATCTGCCCCAGCGTATCGCGGAGCGCAATAAGCACGAGCGAAACCTTGCGTTGCTCGAGACGATGCGCCGTGAGAACCCCTCGGATCCCTACGTCGCCTATCAGTATGGCAAGACCTTGCTGGCGAGCGGATGTGCCACCGATGCCGTCGTGCCGCTGCGCGAATCGCTTGCCGTGCTGGCCCGGGTGGAGGATCCCGAATCGTACCCTTTCTACTCGAAGGTTTACCTGCACCTGGGCAGCACCCTCGAAACCAGTGCGGACCTGGATGGGGCCCTCGCCGTCTTGCAGGAGGGGATTGAGCGCCTACCCGACTCCCCTCTCCTCTGGCTGAATTACGGCTGCTACGCCCGGGAGCTCGGGATGGCACAAGAAGCCTTCGATGCCTTCGAGCGATGCCTGGCGATGGACGCGGAGGGCAAGGAGCGGGCTGCGGCCCTCAGCGCCGACATGCTGTGGGAGGACGGGCAGCGTCAAGAAGCGCTGGTGCGTTATCGCTTCGCCGCCAGCGAGGCCGGGGTGGATGCGTTTTCGATCTGGTTGAAGCTGGCAAGTCGTGCGATGGAGCTTGGCGAGGCCGAGGAGGCCATCGGCGCATACGAGGTCGTTGCCGGCTTGAATCCCGATTACTTGCCCGCGCAGCTTGCCCTGGCGAGCCTCAACTTCGAGCGGGGAGCATTCGGGGCTGCGCAACGCGCATTGGAGGTCGTGGAGCGCCTTGAACCCGGTCGTGCGGATGTGCACTTCCTACTTACCGCGTGCCGCGACCAGGCAGGGTGATGCTTCGGTCCGTCAGCGCCGACAAAAAAGGTGAATCCTCTCAAGCTTAAGCCTCGCTCCTTTGGGGAATAAGGGGGATCGTCACTGCTCGGCTGCTCGAGGGGGTTACTAGGATGAAGCTGAACCGCCACGCATGGTTGCTCGGGGCGCTGCTCGCGACGAGCTGCGCGCTGCGCCCGCCCGGCCTCACCCCCCCCTCGCCGGTCGCCGGCCTCGCGCCCGACACTCCGGGCCTCGCCCCGGACGGCATGCCCGACTTCGAGCAGCAGGGCCTCTCCGAGCGCAACGAGGTCATCGTGCGCTTCAAGCCCGGCAGCGAGGGCAAGGACATCGGCGTTCCCCTCGTGCGGGAGCTGTTGCTGCCGCGTACCAAGCTCTTCAAAGTCGACTCGCTCGAGGCCCAGGCCGCTCTCTTGCGCCAGCTGCGCGAGGACCCCGACGTGGAGTACGCCGAGCCGGACTACACGGTCCACGCGGCGGCCCTGCCCTCGGACCCCAAGCTCGGCGACCTCTGGGCCTTCACCAAGGTGAACATGGCGGGCGCCTGGGGCACGACCCTGGGGGATGCGGCCGTCAAGATCGCCGTCATCGACACCGGGGTCAACTACAAGCATCCCGACCTCGCGGACAACTGCCTGGTCGCCGAGGGCTTCGACTTCCAGAATTACGACACGGATCCCATGGACGACGAGGGGCACGGCACCCACGTGGCCGGCACCATCGCCGCGATCGCCAACGCCCAGGGCGTGGTGGGCGCCGCTCCCGGCTGCAAGATCATCCCCATCAAGGCCCTGGGCCTCAAGGGCGGCGCTTCCTCGGCGGTCGCGAGCGCCATCGTGCACGCCGTCCAGAAGGGCGCCAAGGTCATCAACCTGAGCCTGGGCTCGACCACGGCCACCCAGACCGAGCGCAACGCCGTCGACTACGCCGTCGGCCAGGGCGTCATCGTGGTGGCCGCCGCGGGCAACAGCAACACCACCCGCCCCTCGTACCCGGCGGGCTATCCGAGCGCCATCTCGGTCGGCGCCACCGACCGCGACGACAAGCGCGCCTCGTTCTCCAACTACGGCCCCTGGGTGAAGCTGGCCGCGCCGGGCACCGAGATCCTCTCGACCGACTACTTCTCGTCGAGCACCAGCGGCAACTACTCGATCAAGCAGGGCACCAGCATGGCGAGCCCCCTGGTGGCCGGGGTGGCTGCCCTGATGCGCAGCCAGCACGCGGACTGGACCGTGCAGGAGATCCAGCAGGCCCTCGTGACGACGGGGGTGGCCCTGCCGGTTCCCTTCTACACGGACAAGACCGGCCCGTCGGGCATCAAGCGCCTCGACGCCAACGCCGCGCTCGCCCTCTCGAGCCCGCCTTCGGACCCGGCGCCCACGATCAAGCTGCTGCAGGCGGTGCCCGCCCTCGGCGGAGCGACCCTGCGCCTGGAGGCCAGCGAGCCCGTCTCCGTCGCGGTGGAGGTCTCGGAGAGCGTCGACTTCGCCGATTCCCGGACCTTCAATGGCCCGAGCAGCAAGGCGAGCTTGCCTGTTGTCGCCCTTGACGACCTGAAGGCGGGGACGACCTACTACTACCGGGTGAAGGCCACCGACCCCAAGGGCCAGGAGGCTTCCGAGACCGGTCTCACCGCTCCGCGCACCCTCAAGACCTTGCCCATCACCTACACGGGGATCAGCGTCTCCGGGGTGCCCGTCGCGCCGGGCAGCAAGGTCGCGGACGTCTACAAGATGCTCGTGCGGTGGAAGAGCAGCCGCCCGACGACGAGCAAGATCGAGCTCAGCTTCTCTCCGGACATGTCCTCGAGCGGCGTCATCACGGATTCAAATCGGGTGAGCGATCACGCGCTGACCCTGGGGAGCACGACGCCCCTCTATCCGGGCAAGAAGTATTACTATCGCCTGAGCGGGGACGACTCGCTGGGCAACGCCGTGGTGTCGCCGACGGTTGGCACCTTCACGACCTACCCGGTCTCCTACTCGGTCAAGGCCAGCTACACCCGCACCTCGATCAATCTGGAGTGGACCTCGGGGGTCGCGCTGAACACGTGGGCCGCCACCGCCTCCACGGCCGCGGGGCTGCCCGAGCCCGAGGACGGCTCGGAGCGCCAGACGACCCACGCCAAGACCTTCGAGGGCCTGGCGCCTGGCAAGACCTACTACGTCAGGATCGGCGGCTACGACGCCAACGGGTACCCCGTCACCCTGCGCGTCTTCACCGTCCCCACGGCCCGCTAGCGTTGCGCTAGCGAGCGATGGTCTTCCGTGTCGCCGGCTTCTTCGGTGCTGGTGTCCTGTTGTCGATACGATTCGATGCCTTCTTGAGCGCCATTGGGCGGATCAAGACGTCCGCGGGAATGCTCAGGTGCTGATTCAGGCGCCAGATCATCGCGAGGGTCAGGCCGCGCTGGTGGTTCATCACCTCGTAGACTCGGCTGCGGTTGCCGATCACGTTGATCAGCGCCTTCTGGTCAAGCCCCCGCTGCTCGAGGCGGAATTTGATGGCCTCGACGGGATCCGGTGGATCGATCGGATGGTGCGCGCGCTCCCATGCCTCCGCCAAGGTGATGAGGACGTCCAGGCGATCGCCTTCCGGGGTGCCGGGCTCGGTTCCCCAAAGCTCCTCGATCTCGCGGAGCGCCGCATCGTGGTCCTCGTCGGACCGGATAGGCTTAATCTCCATACTGCACCTCCTCGGCATCGATCTTGTCATACTCTCTGTGGGAGCCAACCCACTTGATGAAGATGACCTGACGCGTGTAATCGATCGCCACTATCAGGCGATAGGAGTTGCCCTTGATGTTGAACACCACGCGATCATTGCTGACGATGCTGGCCGAAGCATACTGGGCTTTTAGCGCTGCCGAGTCCTTCCACTCGGCCTTCGATGCCTCCTGGAACCAAGCCGTCAAGGCAGACTTGAGTGCAGGATAGTCCTTGTGGCCCGCGCGGCTTTCGAGGTAGCTGCTCAACGTCTTTCGGGCGATCACTCTCATGGAGGTAATGATATCCTGTTCCCATGGTGGGAACAAGGTGTCATGGCCAAAACTTAACCAGGGCTCCGGAGTTTCCAGGTCGCCATCGCTCCTGGCATAAGCCTCGCTTCTTCGGGGAATAAGGGGGATCGCCACTGCCTGGCTGCTTGAGAGGGTTTCAAGGATGAACAAGATCGGCGACTACGACGCCAACGGGTATCCCATCACCCTGTGCGTCCTCACCGTTCCCACGGCCCGCTAGCGTGACATGAGCGCGCCTCGCCTTCCAAGCACTCTCGGGCGCGCGGCGATCGCCCTTGCGATCGCCCTCGCGCTCGGGGCCTGCGAAACCGACCTTCCCGCGGGGGTGCAGACGAAGCCGGGCGTCACCCCCGCGGGGACCGATTCCGGCGGCTCGGCCACGCAGGCCCCCGCCCTTCCTGCCGGCTCGCGCCTCGGGGCCTTCCAGGTCGTGCCCGGGGTGGCGCTCGGCACGGCTCGCTCGGAGCATACGAGCCAGGTGGTCGGTGCGTTCTTGTACGTGCTCGGGGGGCTCTCGGGCGAAGAGACGTCGTCGAACCTGGTGGAGCGCGTGGCGCTCGACGGGGTGGAGCGCGCGGCGATCGCGAGCGACGGGACCCTCGGCCCCTTCTCGAGCGTCGAGCGATCGCACCTGACGACCCCGCGCTTCGGCCACTGCAGCGTGGTGGTGGGTAGCTATTTGTACGTGCTCGGGGGGCTGGACGGGAATTTCGTCAGCCTCAACACGGTGGAGCGGGCGGTGATCAACTCCAACGGAGTGCTCGGCCAGTTCGCCCCCGACCCCGAGGCGACGCTCGTCCTGCCCCGCTACGGTGCTGCCTGCCAGGTGGTCGGGAAGTACCTGTACGTGATGGGCGGGGGCGGGGATCACCAGAACGCCACCGAGCGAGCGCCTATCCGGGACGACGGCACCCTCGGCCCCTTCGAGCTGATGCCGGCCTCCCAGGCCGCCTCGGGCCGCGTCTTCTCGAGCGCCCACCTGCTGGGTACTTTCGTCTACCTCCTGGGCGGCGACGAGGAGGACAGGACCGAGCGGGCGTCGTTCGCGACGGACGGCGCGCTCGGGAGCTTCGCCCCCCAGGCGAGCGCGAGCCTCACGGTGCAGCGGGGTTCGGCGACGAGCCACGTGATCGGGAACTCCCTCTATGTGCTTGGGGGCTGGAGCGGCGTGGTCGAGAAGACCCTGGAGCGGGCGAGCCTGGGAGCCGGCCAGGCCCTGGGCGCCTTCTCGAGTGTCGCCGAGACTGCCCTGAGCGGACCGAGCATGCGCCACACCAGCCACATCGTTGGCCCCTACCTCTACGTGATCGGGGGCAGCGACGACGGCCGGCGCGCCCTGAGGCGGGTGGAGCGTGCTCTGATCGAGTGAGCGGACCCAAAATCATGAAGCGGGTTCTTGCGTTCGATGCTTTCATGTATTACCGTATTTCATGTGAAAAGAAATGATAAACTTTCTGAAAGCGAGATTCTCTCCACCGTGGAGAGACTTCTGAAAGCCCGACTCCCTGCGGGATGGTCCGCCTACGTCCGAGACGCCGATCGGGGCCACGATGGCCGGTTAGTCGTCGAAGGCGCCGATGGGACACAGGCCGTGTGGGCCATCGAGACAAAAAGGCGGGTATTTCCCCGAGACATCCCCTTCTTGGCCGACGGTCTAAGCACTCCCCTGCTCTTGGCGGTCTCCTATGCAGGGCCATCAACACGAGAGGCCCTGGCGTCAGCGGGCATCAGCTATTGCGACACGACCGGGAACCTCAGGATCATTGCGACAAGACCGGCAATATGGCTGGAAGATCGTGGTGAGCAGAAGGATCCATGGCGCCCGGAAGGGCCGCTCGCCTCGCTCAGAGGACGCTCGGCAAACCGGGTTGTCCGGGCCCTTTGCGATTTTCGACCACCTTACAAGATCGGTGAACTTGCCTCTCTTGCAGGAACGTCCGCTCCGACAACATCACGCGTCTCCGAGCTCCTGGAGCGCGAAGCGATTATCGACCGCAACAACAATGGTGCCATCACACAGGTTGACTGGCGCAGACTACTTGAGCGCTGGACACAAGACTATGGGCTGCTCAAGTCCAACACGGTTCGGACGTTCCTGGATCCTCGCGGCCTCTCAGCATTGCCCAAAAAACTTGAAGCGATGAAAGGTCGATTTGCCTTCACCGGCACGTTCGCCGTTCCACCGGACGCCCGAGTGGCACCATCCAGGGCTGCTGCCCTCTACGTTGAAAACATTCCGGAGTTCGCCTCGCAACTCAACCTGACCCCGGTCGAAACCGGAGCTAATGTCCTCTTGATCGAACCGGCCTCGGACGTCGTCTTCGAGCGCATGGTCGAACAAGAAGGGTTACCTTGCGTCGCAGTGAGCCAGGTCGCCGTCGACCTCCTCACCGCTCCTGGCCGAGGAAGCTCGGAAGCGGCAACGCTCATGACCTGGATGGAGAAGCACGAAGATGCCTGGCGCTCCTGAGCCGATCTACGTCGCTGCGAGAGCCTTGTTGCTGGATGCACTTGACACCCTTGCACCGCATCATCCGGCCCTGACCCTCGTAGGAGCCCAGGCGATCTATCTTCATACGGGCAGCGCAGACCTCCGGGTCGCGGAGCACACCACCGATGGGGATTTGGTCGTTGATCCCGATATTCTCTCGGATGAGCCCTTGCTGGAAGGCATCATGACGGGTGGCGGATTCCTTCCGAGCGGCCAACCCGGGACCTGGCTTAAGTCAGGAACGGAAGCCAAGGCGATCGATTTGCTGGTTCCGGAAGCGGTAGCAGGTGCGCTCGGTCGCCGTGGTGCAAGAATACCACCCCATGGAAGCCGTGTGGCAAGACGCACACGAGGGCTTGAGGGAGCGCTCATCGACCGCTCTCCGATGCGCATTTCGGCCCTAGATGATCAAGACGAGAGGAGCCATCTCATCCACGTCGCCGGTCCTGCCGCTCTGGTCGTAGCCAAGCTGATCAAGATCGGCGAACGAAGCGAGCATCCAGAACGCTTGAAGGGGAAGGATGCACTCGACATCCTGAGGCTCCTGCGTGCCCATGACACGAACGAACTGGGCGCAGGCCTGCTGCGCTTGAACAACCGCCCACCATCCGCAGAGGTCACCAAGGAAGCCTTGGGCTACTTGTCCGCTCATTTCCTGGATCCTCAGGGGATCGGCCCTCAACTCGCGGCGCAAGCCGCGCACCCCTTCGAAGACGCCGATGAGGTCGCGCTATCGTGCGCAATCTTGGCAGGCGAACTGCTGCGGGCAATTCCCGGACTCAGTGAAGGGAGTTAACGGCTTCTTGCCAACCCCTGCCAACCTGTGATATGGTGACCGCAACTTCGTCGGGCACGAGACGGTCCAGTTTTTGGGCTACAATCTCGAACAACGGGCGCCCGGAACTCTGGATGTCGAAGTAGACCGTCCCCGCAGACGGAAACGGACGCATTTCAGGAGGGCACCCACCTGCTTGTTAAGCAGGTCTAAAAACTCCCGTCCACGGCCCGGCGGAGCCCATTTCTTCCCCTTCGGCCTCTTCGGAGGCCTTTTTTGCATGCGCTGCGTCAGCGGAAGGGGGTATGATCGCAGTGATGACGACGAACCAGAAAGGAGACGAGCATGGGCGAAGCTGAACGCTTGGATCTGAACGCGGCCGCGCGCGGCCTTGATGCGCATGATCTCGAAGCGGTGATCGACTTCATCGGCTATCTTCGGATAAAGCGCGAACATCAAGCGCTACCGCCCGTGCTGGCCGAGGCTCCGCTGGATGATGAGCCCCTGACCGATGAGGATCTGACGGCGATCGCGGAGGCCAAGGCCGACATTGCCGCTGGACGCATGACCACAGCTGAGGAGATGAGGGCGGAGTTCGGCTTGTGATGACCTGGTCCTATCAGTTCTCTGACGGGGCCAAGCGGCAGTTCCGAAAGCTGGATAGGCCGATTCAGTCGGCCATGCTCGGGGCACTGGATCGACTTGCTTTCGAGATGTCAAATCCGAGTGCCCCGCGCACCGTCAAGGTCAAGAAACTAGGCGGGCGCGGCGAAGAGTGGCGTTTGCGCGTGGGTGATTACCGTGTCATCTTCGAGCACCGAGGCGATCATCTTGTGATCCTCGTGTTGAAAGTAGGGCATAGAGGAGATGTTTATCGAGACTGACGGGCTCAGCTCATCACGCGAAAGAGGCCATCCGGAGTTCTTGGACGAGCGGGAGGAGTACCTGCTGGCCATCAGTCGTCTCGAGGACGACTCAGACGTCATTCTTGGCGCTGATGAGGCCTGGAGGCGCCTTGGTCTGGACACCTGAGGTCATGGTGTCCGCCGTCAAGGAGCTACGACTGAGAGAAGACGATGACTGAACCCCTGCGGATCCCCCTGCCCGACCTCGATGCCACCCAGCGCTTGGGCGAGGCCATCGGGCGCACCGCCCGGGCGGGTGATATAATCCTGCTCTCGGGCGACCTCGGCGCGGGCAAGACCAGCCTGACCCAGGGGATCGCGCGGGGCCTTGGGATCTATGATCGGGTGACGAGCCCGACCTTCAACCTCCTCCACGAGTACCACGAGGGGCGCGTGCCGCTTTACCACTTCGACCTGTATCGCCTGGACGCCCACGGCGTCATGGCCCAGGGCTTCGACGACTACTGGGAGCGCGGCGACGGCCTGTGCGCCCTCGAGTGGGCCGAGCGCCTGGAGGGCGCCCCCTTGCCCGATCACCTGGACCTCTTGCTGGAGCACGCCGGCGAGGGGCGCCTCGCCACCCTCACGGCCAGCGGCGGTGCCGCCGCGGCCTGGCTCGAACGGATCCGCGTCCATGCCCCGGCCTAGCCCCCTTCCCGACGCCCCCTGGGTGCTCGGCCTCAACACCGCCTCCGAGACCCTGGGCGTCGCCCTGGCCTCGGGCCTCGACCTGCGCGCGGAGCTCTTCGTCGCGCCCTCGCCCGGCGCGCGGGGCCACCACGCCGAGCGCCTCATGGTCGCCGTCGACTCCCTTTGCCGCCTGGCGGGGATCACCCCCTCGGCCCTTTCGGCCCTCTCGGTGGCCGTCGGGCCCGGCGGCTTCACCGGGGTGCGCACGGCCCTCTCGGCCGCCAAGACCATCTCCCAGGCCCTCGACAAGCCCCTGATCGGCGTCTCGACCCTCGAGGCCCTCGCCCAGCAGGCGAGCGCCATGGGCCTGGTGGCGCCTCTGGTCGATGCCCGGCGCGGCGACGCCTTCGGGGCCCTCTACCGCAAGGGCGAATCGACCCTCGAGTGCCTCATCCCCCCCGAGCTGGCCTCGGTGGCGGAATGGATGGATCGCCTCTCGATCCACGCCGCGAACGAAGCCCTGGTGTTCGTGGGCGACGGGGCGGCCTCCCACCCCGAGGCGGTCGCCGGCCGCTGGCCGGGCGGCGCCTACGTGCCGAGCGAGCACCTCCTGCGGGCAGGAGCGGTCGCCCAGCTCGGCGCGAGGGCGCTCGCGGCGGGCCGCTACGAGGACGCCGTGGCCCTGATGCCCGAGTACCTCCGCGCCCCGAGCGCGGTCCCCAACTGGCAGCCCCTGTACGCCCCCCCGCGAGAGGAAGGCCGATGATTTCGATCCGCCCCATGACCCATGACGACCTGATCGACGCGGTCGCGATCGAGCGCCTCAGCTTCGGCGAGCGCTGGAGCGTCCAGACGTTCGCCGGCGAGCTCGACAACCCCTCGAGCAACTACTTCGTGGCCCTCGACGACGATCGCATCGTCGGCTACGCGGGGTACTGGCTGATCCTCGACGAGGCGCACATCACCACCATCGCCGTCCACCCCGCCGAGCGCCGGCGGTCCATCGGCGAGATCATGCTCCAGCACCTGATCACCCACGCCGCCAAGGCCGACGCCAAGTGGCTCACCCTCGAGGTGCGCGTCTCCAACGAGGGGGCCAAGAAGCTCTACGAGAAGTACGGCTTCACCGCCCTCGGCCGCCGCAAGGGCTACTACCAGGACGACGGCGAGGACGCCCTGGTCATGTGGACCGAGAACATCTGGCAGAGCGAGTACCGTGAGCGCTTCGAGCGCCTCAAGGCCGAGCTCGCCGAGCGCCTGGGGGCGGCGAAGGAGGCCTAGATCGGCTAGTGCCGCGTGAGGGCCATGACCACCTCGAAGGCGATCAGCAGGATGATGATCAGCTCGAGGGCGACCGAGCGCCGGGTGTTCACCTGATCGGTGAGCATCTGGTACACCTCCTGAGCCGTGCGGATCTTGCCGTCGAGGGAGGCCTCCCACTCGCCGAGGCGCAGGCGCTCGGCGATCGCCCGGTAGACGCGAGCCGAGTACAGGTCTCCTATGAACTTGAGGGCATTCTCGATCTGCTCGGTCAGCTCGATCACGTCCATGGTGACGGCCATCAGGCGCTGCTGGGTGCGCTGGTAGTCGTTGCGCAGCCAGGACTTCCAGCGGGGCAGGGCCTGCCCGCGCTCGATCTCGTGGTAGATGGCGTCGAGCTGCTCGTCCAGGAGCCTGTCGTAGAAGCGCAGCTCCAGGAGCTCGGCGTTGGCGAACTCCAGGGTGTCCACGTGCTCGGTGGCCCCCTCGGGGTCGTAGATGAAGGCGGTGTTCCAGTCGATGACGGCCAGGTCGTCCGCGAAGTAGCTGACCTTCTTGCCGAGCACCTCGGCCTGCTCGGAGGCCGAGAGGGCCTTGGCCTCGCCGCGCATGAGCTGGGCGAGGCTCGCGCCGCTCTTCAAGAGCAGGCGCTCGGCGTCGATGTCCTCGCCGAAGGCCTGCACGTAGAAGATGGTGTAGTCCTCGAAGAGCACCTCGCGCGGCGGGTTAACCATGAAAGGGGAGAGGCGCGGCTGCAGGTCGTGCAGGATCTGGCGGCTCAGGACCTCGATGGCGGGGTTGTCGATGTAGGCATCGGCCTCTCTCACCAGCGTGTCCCAGGCGTCCGGGCACGGCACCTCCCACCGCAGCGCCACCACCCCGAAGTCGAAGACCTTGGCGCTGACACGGGCCTCGCGGGCCTGGTCGGGGCGGGGGTGAAGGGTGCGCTTGCCCAGCGAGAAGGTGAGCGGCGGGTTGCGGTACTGGAGGTGCTCCGGGGTGGGCCGGCGCGGGGTGAAGCGCGCGATCGCGGCGTCCGCGCCCAGCGCGCGACCCAGCCTGTCGAGGTCGACCGTGTCCGCCACCGTGAAGAGGTGGTAGACGAGAATCTGGCCCGAGGCGATCGCAAGCGGCATGTCCATGCCAGGATGCTATCAGATTCGACGCTCGCCGTCTTTACCAAACGTGACGCCGAGATCATTCGCCTTCTCGGTGCGCCTGGGCGTCCCCTTTGGCATCATGAGGTCGTCCTTCCGTCAGCGAGGCCTCGATGAACACCCATTCCCACGCCTTCTTCACCTTCGCCGCGCTCCACCAGCTCGAGGGAGCCCCGCTCGCGGTCGCAGGCTCGGTCCTGCCCGACGCGCTCTACTACCTGGCGGTGCCCTTCCTCGCCGCCCGGCGCGGGATCTCGTATCGTTCGGCGCAGACCGAGGTCTACCGCATCCCCGCCCTGCGTCGCGCGGTCGACGCGCTGCACGCCGTGCCGGTGCTCGCCGTCGTGAGCCTCCTGGCATGGCTCTTCTGCCCGCCACTCTTGATGCTGTGCCTGGGCTGGGCGAGTCACCTGGCGATCGACTTCGTGACCCACGGCGAGGGGAGCCACCCGCACTTCTGGCCCCTGGTGCCGTGGAGGTTCAAGAGCCCCGTCTCCTTCTACGAGGAGGATCGCTTCGGGCGCCAGTTCATGATCGCCGAGCACGCCTTGATGGTCGGGATCGTGCTGTACTGGCTCAGGACGGGCTTCATCGGAGCCCGCTCGCTCGAGGTCCTGGCGGGGAGCGCGGGGCTCATGCTGCTCTCGGCCTTCAGCCTCGCGACGATGGTGGCCTACGTCGTCCACCTGCGCCAGCGCCGCGCGGGGGTGGCGCGCAGGGGGGGCGGCTGGGCCTCGGCCCTCGGCATCGAGTAGCTCGCCTCGACGGAACCTCCTTGCCGCCTCTCTCGTCTGAAGGATCGGTCCGCATCCCTCTCAAATTGCGAATCGATGGCACACCCCCTATAATGTCCGCTGGACCGGAACCTCCGGTTGCCATGTCACGAGAGAGGCGCCCAATTGATTTCGAAGACGAACCTCGCCGGGGGGCGGGGCTGGCGCGCGGCCCTGGCGGCCCTGCTGATCCTCGCGGGGATCGGCTCGCTGTCGCCCGCTCGGGCCCAGCCCGCACCGGCTGCCAAGCAGCCCACCCCGGTCCCGCAGCAGTCTCCCAGGAAGGCCACGCCCGCCAAGCCGGCCGTTGAGCCCCAGGCACCCGCCGCGACGCCGAGCGTCTCGAGCGGGGCGACCTCCTCCTTGACCCCCGAGGTCGACGAGGGTCCCAAGATTCACCTGGTGGACATCCGGATCCGCGGCAACAAGACCGTCTCCGAGGAGACGATCCTGCTGTCGATCCCCATCCACGCGGGCCAGGACGTGACCCGGGCCCAGGTCGAGGAGGCCCTCCAGCGGATCTATGGCCTCGGCTACTTCCACCCGCCGAGCGCCTCGACCCAGCCGGTCATGGGCGGCGAGCGCCTGATCATCACCGTGGTGGAGTACCCCGTCCTCAAGGGAGTGACCCTCTCGGGGGCGACCCTCTTCCCGGCCAGCGAGCTCGAGCAGCCGTTCGAGGCCATGAAGGGCCGGGTGATCAACCTCAAGGACATCCAGGAGGCCATCAAGCGCATCGAGAAGCGCTACGCCGATCAGGGCTACGTGCTCGCCAGGATCGTCGACCTGCAGGTCGCCCCCGACGGCCAGCTCCTGCTCAAGGTCGCCGAGGGCACGATCAACGCCATCTCGATCGCGGGCAACGACGAGACCCAGGACTTCGTCATCCGCCGCGAGATCACCCTCAAGCCCGGCGACATCTACAACTTCGGCCGCATGCAGGACGACCTGCGCCGGGTCTACAACCTCAACTACTTCGAGGACATCGGCATCAAGTACGAGCCGGCCGAGAGCGATCCGACCAAGGTCAACGTGATCGTCACCGTCAAGGAGAAGCAGACCGGGACCTTCAACCTGTCGGCCGGCTGGAGCAACCGTGACGGCCCGCTCGGCATCCTGAGCCTGCGCAAGGACAACCTCCTCGGTCGCAGCCAGTCGGTGAGCGCCGATCTGACCATCTCGAAGAACTGGGCCGCCGAGCTCAACTACTTCAACCCCTGGATCGACGACCGGCACACCTCGTTCGGCGCGAGCCTCTACGCGCGGCGGTTCTTCAACTACTACGCCTCGTTCCTGGAGGAGCGCCAGGGGACTGCGCTCTCCTTCGGCCAGCCCCTCTTCGGCCAGGACCCGGTCACGGCCCAGTGGCGCGGCGCCTGGCGCCTGAAGCTCGAGCGGATCGGCATCCTGGGCGGCTCGAACTACGACCAGCGCCTGGACACCATCACGGCGCAGCCCCACGTCGCGGGCACCGGGCGCGAGGCGGACCTGTCCACCAGCGTCGGCTACACCGTGACCTTCGATAGCCGCGACTACATCCTCAACCCCAACACCGGCTGGTTCAACACCGCCATGGTGGACCAGTACGTGCCGGGGCTGGGGGACCTCAAGATGACCCGCCTGCAGCTGGATCTCAACCGCTACGTCCCGCTGTGGCTGGGGCACACCCTGGCCGTGGGCTGGAAGCTCGGCACCATGCAGACGCCCTTCGGCGGCAACATCCCGCCGTACGAGCGCTTCTACTCCATCGGCAACTACATGGTCCGCGGCTGGCCCGAAGGCCTCAACCTGACCAATGCGGGCAACCAGGGAGCGCCCGGCCAGGCCTTCGTGGGCGACTCGTTCACCCTGGGCTCGATCGAGTACCGCTTCCCCATCGTCAACATCCTCTCGGGGGTGGTCTTCGGGGACACGGGCCTCTTCTGGGACCAGGCCCAGCAGAACTTCGGCTGGGAGCGTGCCCGCTCCGGCTACGGCGCGGGGATCCGCCTCAACACGCCGCTCGGTCCCTTGCGCCTCGACTACGGCCTCAAGAAGTGGGGCGAGGCCGGCCAGATCCACTTCTCGATCGGTCAAAAATTCTAGGTTTTCTGCACCCTTAAAGGAGAACGACATGCTTCAACGGATGGTTTCGGGTTTTGCGGCGCTCGCGCTCGCCGCGGGCCTCATGCTCCAAGCGCCCGCCCAGGCGGCGGCTCCCGGCGCCCTCGGCTACGTGGACACCCAGAAGGTCTTCCAGAGCTACAAGGGCGCCCAGTCCGCCCAGGACCGCTTCCGCAAGGAGGCCCAGGACTACCAGGAGGAGCTGGTCGACGCCCAGCGCAAGCTCGAGGAGGCCCGCAAGGCCAACAAGAGCAGCGACGAGATCGCCAAGATGCAGAAGAAGTTCGAGGACGAGCTGAAGCCCAAGAAGGCCAAGGTGGAGGCCCTCGACCGGGAGCTGTCGGGCAAGATCAAGAAGCAGATCGAGGCGGCGATCGCCCAGGTCGCCAAGACCAGGGGCTTCGCCACCGTGGTCGACAAGGCGGCGATCCTCTACGGCGGGGAGGACCTGACCGGCGACGTCCTCAAGAACCTCAACAAGTAACATGGCCGGCCTTACCCTTCAGGAGCTCGCGGAGCGCCTCGGCGGGACGGTCGACGCCCAGGACGCCTCCTTTCGGATCGCCGGGGTGGCGAACCCCGAGGAGGCGACGCCGCGGGATCTCGTCTTCCTGGTCGAGGACAAGTACCTGGCTTCCATCGCGGCCTGCGCGGCCGGGGCCGTGGTGGCCCGCTCGCCCGTCGCGGGCAAGGCCACCGTGGTCGTGAAGGCCCCGCGCGAGGCCATGGCGCGAACCCTCGCCCTCTTCGCCCCCCCTCAGCCCTTGCCGCATCGCTCCGAGTTCGCCTCGGTCGATCCCAGCGCCGAGATCGCCGAGGGGGTGAGCGTCGGCCCTCACGTGACGGTGGGGCCGAGGGCTCGCGTCGGGCGCATGACCGTCCTGCATCCCGGGGTGGTGATCGGGCCGGACGCCCGGGTGGGCGAGGCCTGCGTCCTTTACCCCAACGTGGTGGTCCGCGAGGGCTGCACGCTGGGGGACCGGGTGATCGTCCAGCCCGGGGCCGTCATCGGCTCGGACGGCTTCGGCTTCGTCACCATGCCGGACAGAACCCACCTCAAGATGCCCCAGATCGGGGTCGTCGAGGTCCAGGACGACGTGGAGATCGGGGCCAACGTCACCATCGATCGCGCGACCATCGGCGCGACGGTCATCGGGCAAGGAACCAAAATTGACAACCTAGTGCACGTCGGCCATAATGTGCGTATCGGGGAAAATGGCCTCCTGGTCTCTCAGGTGGGCATTTCCGGCTCGGTCACCGTCGGGGATCGGGTCACGATCGCCGGCCAGGCCGGCGTCGCCGGGCACTTGACGATCGGCGCGGACACGGTGGTGGCGGCCAAGGCCGGCGTCACAAAGAGCCTGCCGCCGAGGGTCATGGTTTCCGGGTTTCCCGCGCGTCCCCACCGCGAGGAGCTGCGCCGCCAGGCGCAGATCGAGCGTCTGGGCGAGCTGGCGGAGCAGGTCAAGGCCTTGCAGGCCGCGATCGCTGCCGTCCAGGGGACCTGCCAGGGGACCTGAAGGGGGGCGGCATGGCGTTTGGGATCCGACAGGCGGCGATCCTCACCGGGCTTGCGCTCGTGCTCGGGGCCATTGTCGTGCCGATCCAGGCCTTTGCGTCGATCGCCATCCCCAACGGCGAGGTTCGCTTGCAGGAGGGCGGCTACGTCCGGGTGACGGCCATCGGGCTGCCGCCTCTGGGCGTGACCGAGCGCTCCGGCGCGCGCGACGTCGCCCGGCAGAACGCCATGGGCCTGGCGCAGCGTCGCTTGCTCGCCGCCGTCCTGGACCTGCCGGTCGGGCCGAGCAAGGTGACCGTCCGCGATCGCCTCGCCGCCAAGCCGAAGGCGCGCGAGCGCCTGCGCGACCTGATCGCGCGGGCCCGCGTCACCGGCCAGGAGCTCGCCGACGGCTCGGCCGAGGTCACGCTGGAGCTGCCCTACTCGGGTCCTGGCGGGCTCGCCGAGTTTTTCGCCGTCCTTTCGCCCTAGCGCCGCAGGAGACTCATGCCGTTGGACCGCACCCTACAGTGGACGCTCGAGCGTCCGGTCACCTTCGAGGGCGTTGGCCTGCACTCCGGCGCCCGCGTCACCATGACGCTCCTGCCCGCCGATCCCCACAGCGGGATCCGCTTCCTGCGCACCGACCTGCCCGGCACCGCCGCGATTCCGGCCCTGGCCGACCACGTGGTCGAGACCACCCTCTCGACCACCCTCGGCCTGGACGGGGTCCGCGTCGGCACCGTCGAGCACCTCATGGCCGCCCTCTACGTGATGGGGGTCTGCAACGTCGAGGTGCTGGTCGATTCGCCCGAGCTGCCCATCATGGACGGCAGTTCGCTCGCTTACATCGAGGCCATCCAGCGCTGTGGCCGCGTCGAGCAGCAGGCTTCGCGCCGCACCCTGATGATCCAGGACAAGCTCGAGGTGCAGCGCGGCGACCGCTCCGTCATCTACCAGCCCGCCGAAAGCGACGAGGCCGAGCTGACATGCATCGTGGACTACGGCCACCCTCACGCCGGAGCGCAGCTCTACGAGGGCGTCCTGAGCGAGGAGCGCTTCGGGGCCGAGCTGGCCCCGGCCCGCACCTTCTGCTTCCTGGCCGAGGTCGAGGCCATGCGCAGGGCCGGCCTCGCGAAAGGCGGCACCCCTGACAACGCGGTGGTGATCGCCGACGACGGCCCCATGACGGCTCTTCGCTACGCCGACGAGTGCGTCCGCCACAAGACCCTGGACCTGATCGGGGATCTGGCCCTGTGCGGCTTCGAGTGGCGCGGCGCGATCACGGCCGCCAAGGCCGGCCATCCCCTGCACGTCGCCCTTGCCCTTCAGCTTCAGCGCCTCGCCAGCCGCGAGCGCGCCAAGGAGGAACCCGTCTATGCCCACCATGCTCGCTGAGGCTGCCGCCGTGCCCCCCGAGACCCCCAAGACCCTCGACATCAACGAGATCATGGCGATCCTGCCCCACCGCTTCCCCTTCCTGCTGGTGGACCGGGTGCTCGAGGTCGTGCCCGGCAAGCGGGCGGTGGCCATCAAGAACGTGAGCGTCAACGAGCCGCAGTTCACGGGGCACTTCCCCGAGCGGCCCCTGATGCCCGGGGTGCTGATCGTCGAGGCGCTCGCGCAGGTGGGCGGCATCGTGCTGCTGCAGCTCGAGGAGTACCACGGCAAGCTCGCGCTCTTCGCGGGCATCGACGGGGTGCGCTTCCGTCGCACCGTCCTGCCGGGGGATCAGCTCGTCATGAAGGCCGAGCTGATCAAGATCCGCGGGCAGATCGGCCGGGTCAAGGTCGAGGCCCGGGTCGCAGAGGCGCTCGTCACGGAAGGCGAGCTGATGTTTGCACTGGTCGACTGACGTGATTGAAGTTCACCCTACCGCGGTCATCCATCCCAGCGCGCGCCTGGGCGACGGGGTCAAGATCGGCCCCTACGCCGTCATCGGCGAGCACACCTCGATCGGGGCGCGCACCGTCGTCGGCCCCCACGCCGTGATCGAGCCCTACACCACCCTCGGTGTCGATTGCCAGGTCTTCAGCGGCGCGATCATCGGGGGCGTGCCCCAGGACCTCAAGTTCGGCGGCGAGGAGTCCTACACCGTCATCGGCGATCGCAACATCATCCGCGAGTGCGTCACCATCAACCGCGCCACCGGCATGGGCGAGGAGACGCGCATCGGCGACGACAACATGTTCCAGGCCTACGTCCACGTGGCCCACAACTGCGTGATCGGCAACCAGGTCGTGATGTCCAACTGCGCCACGCTCGCCGGCCACGTCTCGGTCGACGACTACGCCATCATCGGCGGGCTCGCGGGCATCCACCAGTTCTGCCGGGTCGGCACCATGGCCATGGTCGGCGCCATGAGCCGGGTGACCCAGGACGTTCCCCCCTACATGCTGATCGAGGGCGCCCCCCCCAAGGTGCTGGGCCCCAACGTGATCGGCCTGAGGCGGCGGGGCCTCGCTCAGGACGAGCGCACCCTCATCAAGCGCGCCTACAAGCTCATGTACCGCTCCGATCTCAACTTCGCCCAGGCCCTGGAAGCGATCGCGGAGCTCGGCGACTCGCCCTACCTTCGCCAGCTGATCGCCTTCGTGGAGGCCTCCGAGCGCGGCGTGGTCGGCCGCTCGGCCCGCGCCTCGGCCCCCGAGGCCGACGCCTAGCATGGACCGAGTCCCCACCGTCTTCATCTGCGCGGGCGAGGTCTCCGGGGATCTCCACGCCGCGCGCCTGGTTTCGGCCCTCCTCGAGCGCCGGGGCGGGCTTGCGGTCTGGGGCGTCGGCTCGCACCGCATGCGATCGGCCGGCGTCGAGGTGCGCTGGGACGTTACCCGCTACAGCGCGGTCGGCCTGCTCGAGCACCTGCCGGGCGTCCGCCCCATCGCCAGGGTCCTCTCCGAGGTCCGCGAGGCCCTGGCGGCCAACCGGCCCGACGCGGTGGTGCTGGTGGATTACCAGGGCATGAACATGCAGATCGCGCGCTTCGCCAGGGCGCTCGGCATCCCCACCGTCTACTACATCTCCCCCCAGGAGTGGATCTGGGGCCTGCCGGGCGGCTGCCGCAAGGTCGCCGAGGTCTCGGACCTGATCCTGGCCATCTTCGAGAAGGAGGCCGAGGCCTACCGCGCCTCGGGGGCCAACGTGGAGTTCGTCGGTCATCCCCTGCTCGACATGGTGCCGGGCGACGAGCGCGGGGCCCTCGCCCATCGCCTGGGGGTGGACGTGGCCGAGCCCATCGTCGCCCTCTTCCCCGGCAGCCGCCGGATGGAGCTCTCGCGCCTCCTGCCGCCCATGCTCGAGGCCTGCGAGCGCCTGCTTGCGGCCAACCCCCGGGTGCAGTTCCTGCTGCCGGTGGCGAGCCCGGATCTCGCCGAGCTGGTCCTGCGCCTGCGCGCACAGCGGCCGGGCGTCGCGGTGAAGGTGGTCTCGGACGTGAGCGGCATGGCCCTGATGCGCCTTTCGGACGTGGTGCTCGCCGCCTCCGGCACGGTGGTGCTCGAGGCCGCGGTGGTCGGCACCCCCGTGGTCGCCGCCTACAAGATCGGGGCCCTGGCGGCCTTTCTGGCCAGGCGCCTGATGCGCGGGGCCTACGTGACGCTGCCCAACATCGTCATGGACGAGGGGATCGTCCCCGAGCTGCTGCAGGGCGAGGCGAACGGGGCGCGCATGGCCGAGGAGGTGCTGCGCCTGCTGCAGAGCCCGGGCGATCGCGCCCGGATGATCGCGCGCCTCGCGGCCGTCCGGGCCCGCCTCGGGACGCCGGGGGCCGTCGGCCGCGCCGCCGACCGGATCGTGGCACGCCTGGCGGCCACGGAGGAAGCCAAGACGCTGGCATGACCGAACACGTCTTCATCACCGGGATCAGCGGCTGCGTCGGCCACTACCTCTTCGACGCCCTCGCCGGCGACCCCCGCTACCACCTCCACCTCCTGGTCCGCGACGTCTCGCGCCTGCGCTTCGACTACCAGGACCGGCCCAACGTCTCGATCGTCGCGGGGGACCTGATGGACATCGAGCGGCACGCCGAGCTGCTCGGGCGGATGGACCACATCATCCACGTGGCGGCCGCCTGGGGCGAGGCGGTGAGCTACGAGGTCAACCACCGCATCCCCTTTCGCATGTTCGAGCTGGCGGATCCCGGGCGGATCAAGCGTCTCGTCTACTTCGCGACCGCGAGCGTGCTGGACCAGGACAACCGCCTGCTGGCTCCCGCCGAGGAGCACGGCACCGACTACATCCGCAGCAAGTACCAGGCCTGCGCGCAGCTGGACGCCCACCCCCTGGGCGACCGGATCGTGGCCGTCTTCCCGACCCTCATCTTCGGAGGCGGGGCGCGCCAGCCCCTCTCGCACCTCTCCTCGGGCCTCTCCGACGTGGGGCGCTGGCTCTCGATCGCGCGCTTCTTGACCCTCGAGGGCACCCTGCACTTCATCCACGCCCGCGACATCGCCCGGATCGTCGCGCACGTCCTCTCGCACGAGGTCCCCGAGCGCTGGCTGGTGCTCGGCAACCCCGAGCTGAGCGTCGACCAGATGATCGACCAGCTGTGCGCGGCCTTCGGCCGCCGGCGTCCGCGCCTCTTGCGGCTCGATCTCACCCCCATGCTCGGCCTGATCGAGCGCCTGGTGGGCTCGGGCTTCAACACCTGGGACCGCTACAGCCTCAAGCACCGCCACTTCCGCTACCGGACGGTCAACGCCGAGACCTTCGGCCTGCCGAGCGACCTCTCCACTCTTGGCGCGGTGGTGCGCGAGCAGCTCGCGGCCTCGCGATGAAGGTCATCGGCCTGACCGGGGGGATCGCCTCCGGCAAGACGACGGTCGCGAACCTTCTGGCCGAGCACGGCGGGGCGGTGATCGACGCGGACGTGGTCGCGCGCGAGGTGGTCGAGCCGGGGACCCCCGGCCTGGCTGCGATCGCCAGGGCCTTCGGCCCCGAGGTGATCGACCCGGCCGGCCGCCTGGACCGCGCGGCGCTGGGCAAGCGCGTCTTCGCCGACGAGGCCGAGCGCGAGCGGCTCAACTCCATCGTCCACCCCGCGGTCAAGGAAGCCATGACCCGGGCCCTCGCGGATCTTGCGCGGCGCGTCCCGCCCCCCCCCTTCGCGGTCCTGGTGATCCCTTTGCTCTTCGAGACCGGGATGCAGGCCATGGCCGACACCGTCTGGACCCTGAGCGTGCCTCCCGAGCTCCAGCGCGAGCGCCTGCTTTCGCGCGACGCGCTGAGCCCGCAGGAGGCCGATGCCCGCATCGCATCCCAGTGGCCGCTCTCGCGCAAGCTCGAACTGAGCGATCGGGTCATCGACAACACCGGCCTCCCGGAGGCGCTCGATGCCCAGGTCGCCGCGGCCCTGCGCCTCGAGGGGCTCGAGTAGCGCGTGGTAGCATGACCCCATGACCCGACGCGCTCACGTTCGACCCCGCGCGCGCCTTCGCCGGTTCGTCCTCGCCCTCGCCGCCCTCGCGCTCCTGCTCGCCTTGGCGCGCCCGGCGGGGGTCGCGGCCGCGCGCCTGTTCTTCCCCTTCCCCTACCGGGAGGCCATCGAGCGCGAGGCCGAGCGGTACTCGCTCGATCCGCTCCTGGTGGTGGCCGTGATGCGCGTCGAGAGCGGCTTTGCGCCTCGGGCGCGCTCGCGGGTGGGGGCCCGGGGCCTCATGCAGCTGATGCCGTCGACCGCCGCGTGGGCCGCCCGCAAGGTATCCATGCGCGACTTCTCCGCCGAGGGGCTGGAGGACCCGGACACCAACATCCGGCTGGGCTGCTGGTACCTGAGCTACCTGCGCCGCCAGTTCCCGGGCGACCTGCACGCGATGCTCGCCGCCTACAACGGGGGCGAGGGCAACGTCGCGCGCTGGAAGCGCCAGCCCGAGGCCCTGGAGGCGGCCTACCCCGAGACGCGCGCCTACGTCAGGCGCAGCATCCGGGCCTACCGGATCTATCGCCTCCTGTACCGGGACTGGGCCTCCTGATGCAGAAGCTGCAGCGCTTTCTGGCCAAGAGCCTCAAGGAGTGGAAGGCCGAGGACGCCGTCGCGGCGGGCCGCGTCTTCGCCCTGTGGCCGACGATCGTGGGCGAGGCGATCGCCGCGCGCACCCGGCCTCGCTTCCTGCGCGGCGGGGTGCTCTTCGTCGAGGCGGCCTCCTCGGCGTGGGCCAACGAGCTGACCATGCTCAAGCCCCGCATCCTCAAGGCGCTCGACACCCATCTGGGCGGGGGCCTCATCCGCGACGTGCGCTACCAGGTGGCCCCCACCTGGCAAGAGCGCAAGGGCTACGAGGCCCCGGTCCACGAGCCGGAGCCGGTCCTTGCGCGCGAGCCCCTCACCCCCGAGGCGCAGAAGGAGATCGCCGAGCAGGTGGCCGCCAAGGTGCCGGATCCGGCCCTGGCCGAGGCGACCGGCGAGCTGCTCTCGGCCGTCGCCCGGCGCCGGGTGGCCAAGCAGAAGGCGGGGTATCTGCCCTGCCCCTCGTGCGGAGCCCTGGTGCCGCCTGGGAGCGGCGCCTGCCCGATCTGTCGCCTGACGGGCAGCGGGCGCTGAACAAAGCAAGCAAACGGCATTTTCGGGGTATAAACCAAGGGGCCGTCCCCCTTCAGGAGTTTTGACCCCCATGCCGAACCATCCCTTGCTCCGTACCTTCGCCAAGCTCTTTCCCTGGCTCACGCCCGCCGCGCGCGACGGCGTCGCCCCCGAGCGGGGGTACGACGACCCGATCCGCGATCCCGAGGCGGTGCTCCTGGGCCTCAACGCCCCCCCCATCAGGGTGGAGGTCGGATCCGAGCTGATCGGCCTGGTCGACTCGAGCTCCGGCGGCAACCTGATGGACGGCATCGTCATGCTGCGGGTCAAGCTCGCCGAGGACCTTGGCTGGGTCATCCCCGGGGTCCAGTTCCGCGACAACCCCGGCCTGACGCCCCTCGGCTACCGCCTCTTCGTCTGGGGCCAGGCCGTCGCCGAGGGCATCGTCATGCCCGGCATGATGGGGGTGGACCCCGAGTCGCTCTCGCCCGAGCAGGCCAAGAGCGCCCGCGTCGGCGAGCGCCCCGCCACCGGCCAGCTGGTCGCCTGGATCCCCCAGACCCTCGAGCAGGCCGCCCAGCAGGGGGTCTCGGCCGACGAGATGCTCATCGAGCACCTGGAGGGGGTCCTGCGCAAGAACCTCTATCGGCTGGTGACCCCGGACAGCCTGAGCTTCGCCCTCGATCGGCGCTTGCGCCTCTACGGCCGCGAGCTGGCCGACGAGCTCCTCAGCCGCTTCGTCACCCGCGGCGAGTTCATGCTCTGCCTGCGCGAGCTGCTCAAGGCCGGGCGCTCGGTCCGCGACCTGCCCTTGATCGTCGAGGCCCTCTACACCTCGTGCCACGAGCGCTGCACCCGCGGCTCGACGCCCTCGGACGCCATGTTCGGCATGGCCCTGCAGGTGCCGCAGTTCACCCCCTACGACCTGGCCCAGTCGGTGTGCCGCCAGCTCGGCTGGCCTCCCTTGGACGAGCGCCTGCTGCGCTCCCACTAGCCGAAGCTCCCCCCTTGCCATGAGGGGGAGGCTGCGCTATACTTCACATGCTGTTACTGTCCAGTGACTGGCACGGTGACGCCTTAAGGGGATGTCACGGTTTCGACCAGGAGTGCGATGGTAGGGGCTGCGAGCCGGGAGTGTCGTCCGATCCCGCTAAATCAGATGGCAAAAAAAACAAGTGCCAAAGCTAACGTCTTTGCGCTTCCCTCGGTTGGTGGCCGTCAGGCCGCTGCCCTCGCTGCGTAAGTAGCGAGTTAAGGGACACTCATCATCCCCCGCCGGTCGGGATGATGGGTCACTTTGACCGGCTGCCGCCGACCGATTTGTTCGCTGAGTCGGCCTAAGCCTAGCGAACTATCCTGACACGAGCCGAGCCGAGGGGGCGCGTGCCAGGTGAAACGTACCCCAGGCTACGCTCGTAGACGCCGCTATGGTTGTCTTTTGGGACGTGGGTTCAATTCCCACCATCTCCACTGCCCGGGAAGCCACTGGCTTCCCGGGCGTTTCGTTTCATGCCGAAAAAGCGGCCCTCGCCCCGGGGCGAGGGCCGCTGCGCGAGCTAGCTCACCTGGGCTTGGGGCCCACCGACTGGGGGATGATGTCGTTGAAGGCCTTGGCGAAGTCGCCCTGGTACTTGCGGGCGTACCAGTCCATGGCCTGCACCCAGCTCGAGAGGGAGTAATCGGGCCTCAGGCTCGTGCCCTTCGCGAGCTCGGCGTCGACCACCTGGTTGGCTCTTTCGACCTTGGCCGGGTCGATCGTGGTGATGGCCACCGAGCGGCTCGCCATGTCGGCGGAGATCTTCCAGGCGACCATGGTGCTGCCGAGCGAGATCCGCGCGCGCGTGCCCTCGCGGTAGAACGCGGCGAGCGGCGCCGAGGCGGAGCCGACCCGGGTCAAGAGGAAGCCCGCGCGCTCGGGCGACTGGATCGTGAACCTGCCGCTGGCGTCGCTCTTGGTCGTGCTCGCGTCCTTGAGCGGCTGGAGCTTGGCGTCGGCCAGGAAGATCGTCTGGTTGCCCAGCGCCTCCTGCTTCATGCTCTGGAGCTGGCCCACGATCTCGGTGGTGCTGAGGAAGGGCTTGGGGCCCGTCAGCTCGCCGCTGATGGTGAAGGTCACCCCCGGCTCGCGCAGAGAGGGGGGGGCCGGGGGCTGCGGATCGGGGCTCGCGCCGGGGCAGCCCGAAAGCAGGAGGGCGGCGGCGAAGAGGCCGAAACGACGGTCGAACATGGCGCTTACCTCGCAATTCGAAACGCCCCCCCATGCTAAAGCGCACGAGCGAGCGTTACCCGGGCCGAGGTGGCCGAAGTTGGTTGTGGGTTTCGACGGGGGCCTACTCCCCGGCGGGGCGCTCGGCCTCCTCGGGCAGGGCGCCCAGCCGGATCGAGAGGGTCCTGCGCTGGCCGCCCCGGCTCACCATGAGCGAGACCGTCTCGCCCACCTTCTTGCCGGCGAGGTGGCGGATCAGGTCGCCGGGCTTCTCGAGCTTGAGGCCGTCCACCGAGACCAGCACGTCCCCCGCGCGAAGGCCCGAGCGCTCGGCGGGGCCGCGGGGGACCACCCGCTGCACCAGGACGCCCGGCTCGGCCGCGCGCTCCAGCTGGGCGGCGCGCTCGGGGGTCAATTCGGAGATGCTCACGCCGATCCAGGCGCGCTCGACCCTGCCCTTGGTGGCGAGCTGCTCGACGATCGCGCGGGCGGTGTCGGCCGGGATGGCGAAGCCGATGCCCTGGGCCTGGGCGGCGATCGCCGTGTTGACCCCGATCACCCGGCCGTTCATGTCGATCAGGGGGCCTCCCGAGTTGCCGGGGTTGATGGCGGCGTCGGTCTGGATGAAGCTCACCCGCTCGCTGATCGAGACGTCGCGGTTGAGGGCGCTGACGATCCCGGCGGTGACGGTCTTGGAGAGGCCCAGGGGGCTGCCGATCGCGACCACCCACTCGCCGACGCGCAGCGCGTGGCTGTCGCCGAGCGCGAGCGTCGGCAGGTCCTTGCCCTCGATCTTGATTACGGCGATGTCGGTCGCCGGGTCCCGCCCGACGATGCGGCCGCTCAGCTTGCGCCCGTCGTTGAGGGTCACGCTCAGGCGGGTGGCGTTGCGCACCACGTGGTGGTTGGTGACGACGATCCCGCCGGGATCGACGATGAAGCCCGAGCCGACGCCCTTCTGGAGGGTCTCCTGGGGGCCGAAGAAGTAGTCCTCGAACGGGTCGCCGCTGCTCACGCGCTGCCGGGTGAGGGTGTCGATGTTGACGACCGCGGGGGCCGCGCGCTCGACGAGATCCGCGATCCGCTCGGTGCCGACCGGCAAGCCGCCCGAGGGCGCCCGCTCGCTCGAGGCGGTCTTCGAGCCCGAGGCCGCGGGCGCGGGGGCCTCGCCGTGGCGGCAAGAGGCCATGGCGCCGCCCGCGGCCGCGCCGATGGTCAGCATCACCAGGTAGCCGAAGATCTTGCGTTGCACGATCGATCCTTTCGAGGGGGCGACCCCAGAACCTTAGCACAACCCTTGCTAGCCCGGAAGGTTGCGCGGCCCCTCGAGAGGGTATAATGCAGGGAAGCGCCCATTCGGCGCCGGGCTGGTAGGTTCAAGCAAGGGTCATCAGGTGAACGCTCAGGCGGAGATGGGCATCAAGGCGTTCAAGGAAGGGCGGATCGCCGAGGCGATCGTCTTCCTGGAGTTCGCCACCAAGTTCAACCCGGACAACCACCAGGTGTGGTTGATGCTGGCGCGCGCCTACCAGAAGGACGGCCAGGCCTTCAAGGCTGCCGAGACCTACAAGCTCGTCCTCGACAGCACCCAGGACCACCAGCTGACGGGCTATGCCCGCGAGGGCCTCGGCTCGATCGAGGACCCGCGCGCGCTGGCGGCCGCGAGGGTCGAGGCGGTGGCCCTGAACTGCCCCGAGTGCGGGGTGGCCATCCCCCCGAGCCGGCAGGATCGGCCCTGGTGCGCCTGCGGCTGGAACAACAAGGCCCAGGCGAGCGTTTCCAGCCGGATCTTCATCAGCGACGTGCAGGGATACTGCCGGCGGCGCTCGGTCAAGGTCAGCGTCATGTTCCGCGGCGACGTGATCGTGATCGCCGCCAGCGAGGTCCGCATCCAGGGCATCGGGACCCGCACCTACCCGGTCAACCCGCGCCTGCTCTTTCCCGCCTCGAGCGGGATGCTGTGCGTCGACCAGCGCGACCTGGGGCCCATCATGGCCAAGATGAGCGACGAGGCCCTCTTCCGCGAGCGCGGCACCGCCGACGACATCACCATGGGCAAGCTCTACACCTGGAGCCAGTTCATGGCGCGGCTCTCGGAGTTCAGGGGCTACGACGTGAGCTCGCGCGCCCCCGACACCAGCCTCGCGGGGCTGCTGGCCTCCTACAACGCCCTCGATCCGGAGCTCATCAGCGACGCCCTCGCCCTGCGCGAGGCGCCGGAGACCCTTGGCCAGACCATCCTTCGCCTCGGCATCTCCAACTTCGAGGCGATGGTGACGGCCGTGGTCGGCGACTTCCGCATCGCCCAGCCCGGCGCGCGCGCCTTTCACGAGCGCCTCGGAGCCCTCCTGGTCGCCAAGGGCAGCGTCTCGCCTGCCCAGCTCCAGGAGGCCATCGCCCTTCAGCCGCAGCTGCGCAAGCCCCTCGGCGAGATCCTGGCGGGCCACCTCAAGGCCTGCTCGGCCGCCGATATCCAGGGGGCGCTCAAGGCCCAGCGCCCCCTCAGCGTCATGCTGCCCGAGGCGGACATGCTCGGCGAGCTCCTGGTGGCGCGCAAGAAGCTGACCCGCACCGACATGCTCCAGGCGCTCGCCGACGAGCAGACCAAGCGACGGGTGCCGCTGGGCGAGGTGCTGATCAACATGGGCCTCATCACCCACCAGGACCTCCAGGCGGTGCTCGCCTGGCAAACCCAGAAGAAGCGCCTGACCCAGATGGGGGTGCTCCGGCTGGGGGAGGTCCTCGTCGAGCAGAAGGTCCTGAGCGAGGCCTCGCTCGCCGAGGCGCTGCGCCACCAGGTCCTCGACTCGCAGCCGCTCGGGCGCCTCCTGGTCTCGCGCGGCCTCTGCACCCCGGAGCAGGTGCTCGCGGCCCTCGACGCCCAGATCGTGCGCCGCAACCAGCTGGCGGGCGCCGAGGGAACCGAGGAGGAGGCGCAGGCCCCCTCCGCGCGCCGCCTCACCACCCCGCTCAGGGTGCAGACCGGCAGGCTCGCCGCCCCGGTCCCCGCCGCTCGCAAGCCCGCCAGGCGCTCCGGGCCGGGCCCTCGCGCGGTCTGGCTGGCGGTGGCGGTCGCCGCCTGCCTGGTCGTGGGGGGGGTGGCCTTCGCCCTTTTCACGAAGCCGGGGACCCCGCCGAGCGCCGAGCAGGCCCACTCCCGGCGCAAGTAGCCGCCAAGAGAAGAGCCCCCCGGATCCCTGAGGATCCGGGGGGCGCGACGCGCGAGGCGAAGCTTACTTCTTCTTGCCGGCAGCGGCCTTGGTCTTCTTGCCGCCTTCGACGCGCTCCTTGAGGGTCTTGCCGGCGGTCCAGACGGGGCTCTTCTTGGCGGGGATCTTGAGGACGGCGCCGGTGCGGGGGTTGCGGCCCTCGCGGGCGGCGCGCTCGCGCACCTGGAAGGTGCCGAAGCCGACGAGGGTGATCTTGTCGCCCTTCGACAGCGCCGAGCTGATGGCTTCGATGGTGGCGTTCAGGCACTCGCCGGCTTCCTTCTGGGAGACCTTGGCCTTGACGCTGATCTGCTTGATGAGTTCTTCTTTGTTCATCCCTCGAAATCCCTTCTGCCGAAAATGGCGTGGCAAGCGGCTTTTCCTGCGGGCCATGCCCGCGAAAGCCGCGTCACAAGCCAGCTTCCGTTAACACACCGCGATTATAAGGGGCAAGCAATAGAAATGGCAAGCCTTTTTCCGGTCTGATTCCCACTTTGTTATGAGGTTGCGTTGCTGGGTCAGGATGGCCTGGTGGCGCGCCCGAAGGCTTCGAGCTTCGCGATCGCGGCCCCCGAGTCGACCGTCTCGGCGGCAAGGGCCACCCCCGCGCGCATGTCGTCGGCGGCCCCGCCGAGCCAGAGGGCGGCCGCGGCGTTCCAGAGCACCACGTCGCGGCAGGGGCCCCGGTCCTCGCCCGAGAGCACCGCGCGGATGAGGTTCGCGTTGGTCGGGGCGTCGCCGCCCGCGAGCGCCGAGAGCGGGGCCGGGGCGAGGCCCGCGTCGGACGGATCCAGCTGGAAGGTGCGGATGGTGCCGTCGGCCTTGAGCTCGGCCACCTCGGAGGGACCCTCGAGCGAGAGCTCGTCGAGGCCGCCGCGGCCGTGGACGACCAGCGCCCGGCGGGTGCCCAGCTCGCGCAGGGCGCGGGCCATCAGGGGGACGTGCGCGTGGCGGAACACCCCGAGCACCTGGTGGGTGGGGCGCAGCGGGTTGCAGAGGGGGCCGAGCAGGTTGAAGGCGGTGGGGAAGCCCAGCTCGCGCCGCACCGGGGCCACGTGCTTCATGGCCGGGTGGTAGCGCGGCGCGAAGAGGAAGGTGATGCCGTGGGTCTCGAGGCAGCTGGCGGCCGCCTCGGGGGAGAGCTCGACGTCGATGCCGAGGGCCTCCAGCACGTCGGCGCTGCCGCACTTGCTCGAGGCCGAGCGGCCGCCGTGCTTGGCGACCTTGAGGCCGCAGGCGGCGGCGATGAAGGCGGCGGTGGTCGAGATGTTGAAGGTGCCCGCGCGATCGCCCCCGGTGCCGCAGGTGTCGAGCAGGTCGCCCCAGCTTCCCGGCACCTGAACGGCCTGGCCGCGCATGGCCTCGGCGAGGCCCGCGATCTCGTCGGGGGTCTCGCCCTTCATGGTCAGGGCGGTGAGGAAGCTCGCGACCTGGACGGGGGGGGCGGGGGCGAGGATCGCCTCCATGGCGCCGCGGGCCTCGGCGCGCTCGAGCGAGCGGCCGGCGACCAGGGCGCGGGTGGCCTCCTGCAGCATGGTCTAGGCGTTCTTGGGGGTCAGGACGGTGCGCAGCTGCTTCTCGGCCTTCTTGAGGCGCCGGCAGACCTCCATCTGCGAGATCCCGAGCCGGCGCGAGAGCTCGGCCTGGGTGAGGTCCTGGAAGTAGCGCATCTCGAGCAGCTCGCGCTGGGAGTGGGGCAGGCGGCTCATGGCCTCGGTCAGGATCAGCTTCTCGTCGAGCTCGTCGCGGCTGTCGCTGCTGGAGCGGGGGTCGGAGAGGCTCTCGAGCAGCGATCGCTGCTCGTCGTCGTCGCCGTCGTGGCCCTCCTGGTCCAGCCACAGGACGGTCACGCGGCGGTCGTACTGCTTGACCTCGTCGACCTGCTCGGGGCTGACGGAGAGGGCGCTGCTGAGCTCGTGGTTGGTCGGCTCGCGGCCGAACTCCTGCGTCAGCTTGGCGGTGACCTGCGAGAGGCGGTAGGACAGCTCCTGCAGCACGCGCGGACCGCGCATGAGGTTCTGCCGGTCGCGCAGGTAGTGCCGGATGTGGCCGGTGATGAAGTGGACGGCGTAGGTCTTGAACTCGGTGTTGTGGCCGGTCTCGTAGCGCTCGATGGCCTCCAGGAGGCCGATCGACCCGACCTGGATCAGGTCGTCGACGGGATCGGTGCTGCGGCGGGCCAGACCGCGCGCGATCTTCTTGACCAGCGGCAGGTAGTCGGCGACGATCTTTTGCTTCTGCTGCGGGGTGGCTCCCTTGAAAGCCTTTTCCATCGCGCATCCTCCGCTTCATCGAAGAGAGTACCAACGGTCGGCCTGGCCTTTTGACCCCTGATTAACAGGGTAGCACAAAAGCAAGCGAGCGCCAAGCGGCGCCTCCGGCCTCCCTGGTTGTCGGCGGCTTTGCCGGGAACTTGCTTTAAGTTTGGTTGAGGAAGCTCAGACCCCCCTCAGGCGGGGATCCGCGAGGCCGTAGAGCAGATCGATCGCGAGGTTGAAGACGACGATCACCGTGGCCGAGAAGAGGACCGTCCCCATGATGGTGGGCACGTCCAGGTTCGCGATCGCCTGCATGGCGTTGCTGCCGATGCCGGGCCAGGCGAAGATGCTCTCGGTGAGCACCGCGCCCCCCAAGAGGTGGGCGAAGTCGAGGCCGAACAGGGTCAGCGCCGGCAAGGCGGCGTTGGGCATGGCGTGGCGGGCGACGATCTTCCCCTCGCTGAGGCCCTTGGCCCTGGCGGTGCGGACGTAGTCGCTCTCCATGGCCTCAAGGAGGGTGGTGCGCAGCAGGCGCGCGTAGTAGGCCGCTCCGCCCGCCCCCAGGGTGAGGGCGGGAAGGATCAGGTGAGCGGGGCTGCCGTAGCCACCGAGCGGCAGGATGGGGGCCTTGTAGGCGAAGAGGTAAAGCAGCACGAGCCCCAGCCAGAAGGTGGGCACCGACACGCCGCCCACGGCCACCAGCCGGCCCAGGCGATCCCCCAGCGATCGCGGCCGGACGCCGCCCACGATCCCGAAGCCGACGCCCAAGAGCAGGTAGACCGCAAGCGCCCCGAAGGCGAGCTGGAGGGTGGCGGGGAAGCGCGCGAGGAGGGTCGGCAGCACCGGCTCGCCCGTGACGTAGGAGCGGCCGAAGTCCCCGTGAAGGGCGTGCGAGAGGTAGCGCACGTACTGGACGCCGAGCGGATCGTCCAGGCCCAGCTGGGTGCGGATCGCGGCCACCGTCTCGGGATCGGCCTGAGCGCCCGCCATGGTCTGGGCGGGGTCGGCGGGGATCAGGTACATGAGCCCGAAGGTCAGGGTGGCGACCCCGAGCCAGACGGCGAGGGCCAGGAGCAGGCGGCGAAGCAGGGAGATCATGCGTTACCTCACGCTGAGGCGCTCGGCGTCCACCGGCCAGACCGGGTGCAGCACCAGGCCCGAGACCTCGGGCCGCGCCAGGACGCAGCGCATGGAGTGGAAGAGGGGGACGACGGGCGCAAGCTCCATCACCCGGCGCTCGGCCTGGTGGTAGAGGGCGAAGCGCTCGGCGTCGCCCATGGTGACGGCGGCCCGGTCCAGGAGCCGGTTGGTCGGATCGTCCTCGAAGAAGGTGGTGTTGAGGGAGCGCACCGGCCGGATGGCGTGCTTCGAGAAGATCGTCCCCAGGAAGTTCGAGGCGTCGGGGAAGTCCTGGGACCAGTTGCCCGAGAAGATGGGGGCCATCCCCTCGCGGCCGACGCCCGCCAGGAAGGTCGGGAAGGCGAGGGGCTTGAGGGTGAGGCGGATCCCGACTCTCGAGAGGTCGTGGTGGATGGCCTGGGCGATCTTGAGCGAGGTCTGGGCGCTGGAGCACCAGTAGGTGGTCTCGAAGCCCCGGGGATAGCCGGCCTCGGCGAGCAGCTGCTTGGCGCGCGCCGGATCGTAGGGGTAGGTCTTGCCCTCCGGGGTCGCCCCGGGCAGTCCCGGCGGCAGGAAGCCCCGGGCGACCAGGCCCCGGCCGTTGACGAGCCGGACGATCTTGGCCTTGTCGATGGCCATGGCGACGGCTTGCCGCACGCGAGGGTCGCCGAAGGGGGCCATGCGGGTGTTCATGCCGACGTAGTTGGTCGCCATGTCGGGGCCGTTGATGAAGCGGTCCCGGTGGCGCGGGTCGCGGGCGAGGCGAGCGTACTCGGCCGCGCCGATGCCGCGCAGCAGGCCGATGGCGTCCAGCTCGCCGCGCTCGAAGCGCAGGGCCTCGACCTGCTCGTTGACTCCGAGCTGGAGGCTGATGGCGTCGAGCCTGGGCAGGCCGGGCTTGAAGTAGCGCGAGTTGCGCGAGAACTCCAGGTGCTGGCCCGAGACGAGCGAGCCGAACCGGAAGGGGCCGGTGCCCACGGGGGCCTGGGCGAAGCCCGGTCGCTCGCCGGCGCCCTCGGGGATCACCGCCGCGTAGTTGAGCCCCAGCACCTGCAGGAAGGTGGGCTGGGGGGCCGAGAGCCTGATGACGAGCGTGTCGGGTCGCGGGGTGGACAGCCCCGCGAGCTTGCGCGTCGCGCCCGAGAGCACCTCCTCGGATCCTGCGATCGCGCGGTAGAAGCTGGAGCCGGGGGACTTGGTCTCGGGCCAGAAGAGGCGCGTGAGCGAGTAGGCGACGTCCGAGGAGGTGAGGGGCTTGCCGTCGTGGAAGCGCACCCCCTTGCGCAGGGTGAAGGTGAGGACCCTGCCGTCCCTGGAGACCGCGTAGCGCTCGGCCAGCTCCGGGACGATGCGGGCCTTCTCGTCGAAGGTGACCAGGCCGTTGTAGAGCCAGTGGCTCACGGCGATGGCCGCCACGTTGGAGGCGATGGCCGGGTCCAGGGTGCTCGGGGCGTCCTGGAGGCCGAGCCTCAGGGTGCCGGGCCTGGCCCAGGCGGCGCCCGGCGCCGCGAGCGCCGGCACCAGGCAGAGCCCGAGGATCAGCAACCGGGTCGCGTGGGGCGAAAGAAGGGGGGCTGGCATGTCGAAATCCTCGCTCATCCGCCGGTGCTGCTCAGCCGCCGGCGCTCCTCGGCTTGCCACGCCGCGAAGTCCTCGCGGATGAGGGGGACGAAGCGGGCGCTCAGGGCGTCGAGGGTGTGCTGCATCAGGGCCTGGAGGGCCCCATGGACCACCCCGTGGGGCAAGAGGCCGAGGGCCCGGGGCAGCCTGAGCCTCGCCTCGGCCTGGGTCCAGCAGAACAGGGTGGTCTCGTCGCCCAGGCCGAGGAACTGGGCCTCGCCCTCGAAGCCGGCCGTGAGGTCCAGGTCGCTGCTCGACACCAGGTGGCAGCCTTTGCTCTGCATGTGGGTGACGCCGGGGCGGTCGGTGAAGGCCACGTCGAAGCACGGCGTCACCGACAGGCCCAGGGCCGAGAAGCCGCGGGTGGCGACGCGGTACAGGCCGGGGCCCTGGCAGGTGACCCGCTCGGGCCCGATGAGCTTGCCGAGCAGCGCCTCGTTGGCCGAGAAGTAGCGCGCGACCTCGCAAGGCGCCGCCGAGAGGGTGACGGTGCGCTCGGTGTAGGCGTCGAGCTCGACGTCCATGCTTCAGGCCTTTCCCTTCTCGCCCCAGCGATCGCCGAGCACGTTGGCCGCCAGCACGACCGCGAGGATCCCGAAGCCCGGCATGGCGATGAGCCAGGGGGCCGAGTAGAAGTAGGCCTGCCCGCCCTGCATCATGTTGCCCCAGCTGGGGTCGGGGAGCCGCACGCCCAGCCCCAGGAAGCTCAGCGCCGCCTCCAGCAGGAGCATGTCGGCGAGCTTGAGGGTGAGCAGCGAGGCCAGGATCGGCGCGACGTTGGGGAGCACGTGCCGGGCGATGATCCAGCCGTGGGGGGCTCCGATCGCCCGGGAGGCTTCGATGAACTCCTGCTCGCGGACCGAGAGGGCGCTCGCGCGCACCACCCGGGCGATCGCCGTCCAGCCCACCAGCCCGAGGGTCAGCACCACCATCCAGGGCGAGGAGGGCAGCACCGCCGAAAGGCCGATGGCCAGAAGCAGGGTCGGGAAGGCCATGACCACCTCGGTCAGGCGCATGAGCGCGAGGTCCACCCACCCCCGGAAGTAGCCCGACAGGATGCCGACCGCCCCGCCGATGGCGCCGGCGAGCGCGGTGGCGAAGAGGCCCACCCACAGCGAGGCGCGCGCGCCCACCAGCCAGCGCGCGAGCACGTCGCGGCCCAGGTCGTCGGTGCCCATGGGGTGCGCCCACGAGGGGGGAAGGGGCATGCCGACCGCGTCGAGACCGTCGCTGAGCTGTAAGAGGGGATCGCCGTGCCAGACCCAGGGGGCCGCGATCGCAAGCAGCGCGAAGGCACCGAGGAGGGCGAGGCTCAGGGCGCTGGCGCTCGCCAGGCCCCGGCGCGCGCGCGCGGCGACCATGCCGGGGCGCGGGGCTGCGGCGTCGGGGGAAAGGGCCGGTTGGGCCATGGAAAGCCTTTCAGCGAGGTGAGCGGGGCTCAAACCAGCAAAAAGTAAGGGTTTTGAGGGGGGTTGTCAAGGATCGCTCGCGATGCCCCGCCGGAGCCGAATCGCCGGAATTTTTCGGCCGGATCGGCCTAATGATCGGCTTGCTCGGTGGGTATAGTACGACAGGTGGCGATTGCGCCCAGCGAGCGACGTCAGGCGGTGTCGGGGGTGTCCATGCAGAATCGTCTCTTCATCCTGATCGGGGCGCTGATCCTCGGGCTCTCGGCGCTCCCGGCCTCGGCCGAGACCGCGCTGTCGGCAAAGTCGGCCCTGGTGCTCGACGCCATGGGCAACGTCCTCTACGAGCGCAACCCCACCGCCAAGCTCCCGCCCGCGAGCACCACCAAGGTCCTCACGGTGCTGGTCGCCCTCGAGAGCGCCCACCTGGACGACACCGTCACGGTCTCGCGCAGGGCGGCTGCCGCCGAGCCCTCCAAGCTCGGCCTCAAGGCCGGCGAGACCTACACCGTCCGCGAGCTGTGCTATGCCGCCCTCATGAAGTCCGCCAACGACGCGTGCGTGGCGCTCGCCGAGCACATCGCGGGATCCGAGGCCCAGTTCGCCGTCCTCATGAACCGCAAGGCCCGCTTGCTGGGGGCCAGCGACTCCCACTTCGCCAACTCCAACGGCCTGCCCCACAAGAAGCACTACTCCACCGCCCGGGACCTGGCCGCCATCCTCCAGGCCGCCCTCCAGAACCCGGTCTTCGTCCGGATCGCGACGACGACCTCCATCGCGCTGGAGTGGCCCGGCCACCACCCGTCGGTGACGGTCCACAACAAGAACCGCCTGCTCACCCAGTACGACTACCCGGTGCTCGGCAAGACCGGCTACACCCTCGCGGCGCGCCACTGCTACGTGGGCCAGGCCCAGAGCGAGAACCCGGTCACGGTCGTGCTCCTGGGCAGCCAGAAGCTCTGGCCCGAGGCCCGCCAGCTGCTCGACCTCGGCACCCGGGCCGTCGAGCGCCAGATCGCCGCCGGCGGCGGCCAGGGGGCACAGGCGGCGCTTCCTTCCTTCTGACGCTAGCGCTTCTTGGCGGGATCCGCGCAGAGGATGCGCGCTTGCTTTGCCCCGAGCGAGACCTGGATCTTGCCGCTCTTGACCGTCACGCGATCGCCCGTGAGCCGATCGACCAGGACCGTCCCCTCTACGAGCTTGCTCTCGGCGCGCAGGGGGATGAGCCGCTGCTGCGAACGGTCGTCGTTGTTGAGGGCGACCACCGCCTCGTCGTCCGGGGCCTGGCGCAGGTAGGCGTAGACCTGGTCGTCCTGCCACATCTCGAGCTGCTTACCGCGCCGCAGGGCCGTCGAGCCCTTGCGGATCGAAAGCAGCTGCCTGGTGTAGGCGCGCATGTCCTCGTTGGCGCCCCAGGTCATGTCGCGGCGGTTGTCCGGCTCGGCCCCGCCCCCGAGCGCCACCTCGGTGCCGTAGTAGATCATGGGCATCCCGCGCACCGTCAGCGCGCAGGCCACGGCGAGCTTGAGCTTGCTCACGTCGCCGCCCGCCTGCGACAGGAAGCGCGGCACGTCGTGGTTGTCGACGAAGGGGCTGAGCATGCTCGCGTCCGGGTAGAGGGCGTCCTGGGCGAAGCGATCGCCCAGGCGGCGCATGGAGGCGCCCTTGGCGAAGACGTCGGTCATGGTGTAGTAGAGCGGGAAGTCGAAGAGGCTGTCGAACTTGCTCTCGCGCTGGTAGCTCGCGACCACCCCCGGGTCCCCGTGGAGGATCTCGCCGAGGGTCATGAAGCCCTGGCCCCTGGCCGCATGGGAGCTCGCGTTGAGCTCCTTCCAGAAGCCCTTGGGGGCATGCTTGAGCGCATCGATCCGAAAGCCGTCCAGATCGAGCTTCTCGGCCCAGCCCAGGTAGGTGTCGACGAGGAACTTCGAGACCTCGGGCTTCTCCTGGGCGAAGTCGGGCAGGCCGAACAGGGAGCCGTTCTCGCACCACCACGGGTCGTCCCAGTTCTGGATGTCGCCGAAGGAGTGGAAGAAGCCCTGGTAGCGGGGATTCTGGACGGGGAAGGAGTAGCCCGCCTGGTTGCAGACCACGTCGAGCAGGACCTTCATGCCCTTGCGGTGGGCCTTGGTCGTGAGCTCCTGGGCCTTCTCGAGGGTGCCGAGGTGCTCGTCGATCGCCGAGAAGTCCTTGGTCCAGTAGCCGTGGTAGCCCCACAGGCCGGTCTTCTTGAGCTGGTCGTCGTCGTTGTCGAGCAGCGGCGAGAGCCAGAGGGTGGTGACCCCCAGGTCCGAGAGGTAGTCGAGCTTGTCGATCAGGCCCTGAAGGTCGCCGCCGTGGTAGGCGGTGGGGTTGGCGCGGTCCACGTGGTGGTCGTTGGTGCGATCGCCGTTGGAGAAGCGGTCGAGGAAGGCGAAGTAGACGACCTCGTCCTTCCACTGCCGGGCCGAGCGCTGCTGGGCCCTCACGTCGGGCCCGGCGCTCGCGGCACCCGGCGTGCCGGCGCCGGGAAGGGCGCAGCCGGCCAGCACGGCGCTGGCCAGGAGGCTCAAGGTGAGACGGCGGTGTTTCAACGCGGAGTCCTCGTCGATCCGGCAGGGGGCGTTCATGGATCGTTATCGGGCGGCGCGGCGGGATCTTTCTTAATGCGAGGTGGTGGTTGCCTGAAGGTGACCTTAATCTCAGAGGCCTGCAAGGACCATGCTATAATACGTCGCACGGTCGGGTCGTCGTCGCTCCGGCCGGGGGGAAAGGAATCTCGCGGGAGAAAGGTTTCCTGCAAGGAGGATCCTTATTTTAACGCCTGGTCTTGCGGGGTTGGTCCTCGCTGTGGCGCTTGTCTTGTCCGGGCTCTTCTCGGCAGCCGAGACGGCCCTGATGTCGCTGAATCGCGCCAGGCTTCGCGCCCGCCTGGACGCTGGTGAGCCCGGGGCCCAGCTCGTCTCGGCCCTGATCAAGCAGCCCCGCCACCTGCTCTCCACCATCCTCCTGGGCAACACCCTCTGCGTCATCACGGGGACGGTCTTCGGCACCGTCCTGGTCGCCGAGTGGGTCCACGACTTCGGCGGCCGCGCGGCCGCCCTCTCCATCGTCGGCTTGACGCTGCTCATCGTCGTCGTCGGCGAGATCGTGCCCAAGTCCATCGCCGCGGCCCAGCCCGAGATGGTGGCCTTCACGATCGCGGCCCCCATCCGCTTCGCGGTGCTGCTCCTGCGGCCGGTGATCACCGCCCTCTTGGTCGTCACCACCCCGCTGATTCGCTTGCTCGGCGCCCACGAGGCCCTGGCGGCCCCCCGCTACACCGAGGACGAGCTGCGGATGCTGCTCGAGATCGGCCACGAGCAGGGCGTCATCGAGGAGGACGAGTCGGATCTGGTGTCGTCGGCGCTGGCCTTCGACGACACCCGGGTCAGCGCCATCCTCACCCCGCGCGTCGACATGGTGGCGATCCACGAGCAGACGCCCCTTCCCGAGCTGGTGGCGCTGATCGCCGAGGAGGGCTACTCGCGCATGCCGGTCTACCGCGAGTCGGTGGACGACATCGTGGGGGTGGTCCACGCCCGCGACGCCCTCCTGGCCGCGGCCCGGCACGAGCCCTTCGTCATCGCCGAGCGCATGCACCCGGCCTACTTCGTGCCCGAGAACCGGCGCCTCAACGAGCTCTTGCGCGAGATGCAGCTCGAGGAGATCCAGCTGGCGGTCGTCAACGACGAGTACGGCGGCACCGCCGGCATCGTCACGGTCGAGGACATCCTCGAGCAGATCGTCGGCGAGATCCGCGACGAGTACGACGAGGAGCTCGCCCCGGTCCGCCCGGTGTCGCCCGGCCTCGCGGTGGTCGACTCCATGGCCGGCATCGAGGAGGTCAACGAGACCCTCGGCATCGGTCTGCCCATGGACGGCTACCAGACCATCGGGGGGCTGGTCATCAACAAGCTGGGCCGGGTGGCCAAGGTGGGCGACGTGATCCAGCTGCCGGGCATCTCGATCACCGTCAAGGCCGTGAAGGGGATCCGCATCCAGCAGGTCCTGGTCGAGCATCCCATCGACCTGCCGCTGGCCGTCGAGGAAGAGGCGTAGCGTCCAACAAAACTGTTCCATCCAGCCGCCCTCGGCGGCCAAAGGCGATGCATGCCTGGTTTTGTTGGGTGCTCGGTCTAGCCCCGCCGCGGCGAGGGAACCTTTCGTTTGCCCGCTTCGTCGGACGGGTATACCAGAGGCACACACCGCTTTGACGTGAGGAGTCTCGGGACAGTGAACAAGCTGCGCAACACCCTTCTTGCCTTCGGCGTCGCCTGCGGCGTTCTTTCGAGCCTCCCCGCCTGGGCCGGTCAGCTCAAGGACGGGATCGCCGCGGTCGAGCGCAGGGACTTCGGCCGCGCCCGCGACGTGCTCGAGAGCTACACCAAGCGCTTCCCCGACGATCCGCGCCCCTACTACTACCTGGCCAAGTGCTACGAGAGCTGGTTCCAGGTCTCCAAGGTCGACGAGGCCCTGCGCAGTTACCGCGTCCTCAACGAGAAGCGCACCCGCGTCCTCTTGACCCTGGACGGGGCCGAGGCGGTCCCGGTCTACCGCGCCATGCTCCAGGACGATCCCTCGGACGTGGCGGCGCGCATGCTGCTGGTCGCCTCCCTCTTGCAGAACCGCGTCCCGATGATGGCCCTGGCCGAGCTGCAGGTGCTGCCCAGGGACGCCGTTCCCGCGGGCCTGGAGGACGTCTACCAGGCCATGTGGGGCACCCTTTACCAGATGCAGGGCAACTACGAGCAGGCCCGGGCCGCCTTCAAGGAGTGCTGGCGCCTCAACATCAACAACCCCCTGCCCGTGGTCAGGCTGGCCGAGATCGATCGCCAGGAGCGCGAGCGGTTCCAGAAGCAGTCGGCGGAGGTGGTGTTCGACCAGTCCGAGAAGGCCGACCGCCGCAGCTTCGACCTGACCTTCAAGCTGGGCAAGGACCTGCTCGAGGAGGGCAACTACCCGGGCGCCATCGACGCCCTGGCCCAGGCGCTCGTCATCAAGGCCGATCACCCCGAGACCAAGCGCCTGATGGGCGTCGCCAAGCAGAAGGGGGCCGAGGACAGCTACCAGAAAGGCCTGGCCTTCCTCAGGGAGCAGAAGTACTCGGCCGCTTACGAGTCCTTCATGGACGCCCTCAAGTTCGATCCCCAGTTCGCAAAGGCCCAGTTCGCGGCCCAGGACGCCAAGATCAAGGCCGACGCCCAGGAGCGCGAGGCGGGGAACCAGTAAGCTCAGCTAAAAGGCGAGGGCCCCGGCGGTTGATACCGCCGGGGCCCTCGATTTTTTCTACTTGTCGCGCTCGGTCGTCGCGGCGAGGACCGCGTGGGCCGCGGCCAGGCGCGCGATGGGGACCCGGTAGGGCGAGCAGCTCACGTAGTCGAGGCCGATCGCGTCGGCGAACTCGACCGAGCTGGGATCCCCGCCGTGCTCGCCGCAGATGCCCAGCTTGAGGCCGGGGCGGACCCGGCGGCCCTTGCTCACGGCCATCTTCATCAGCTCGCCGACCCCTTCCTGGTCCAGGGTCTCGAAGGGGTTGTCCAGCAGGATCTTGCGCTCCAGGTAGGTGGTGAGGAACTTGCCCTCGGCATCGTCGCGCGAGTAGCCGAAGGTCATCTGCGTCAGGTCGTTGGTCCCGAACGAGAAGAACTCGGCGTGCTCGGCGATCTGGTCGGCCGTCAGCGCCGCGCGGGGGATCTCGATCATGGTCCCGAAGGCGTACGCCACCTTGACGCCCAGGCGCGCCATGGTGGCCTCGGCGACCTCCTCCAGGTGCGTCTTGGCGGCCACGAGCTCGTTCACGTGCCCGACCAGGGGGATCATGATCTCGGGATAGACCTCGACGCCCTGCTTGGCGAGCATGCAGGCGGCTTCCATGATGGCCTGGACCTGCATCTCGTTGATCTCGGGGAAGGTCAGCCCCAGGCGGCAGCCGCGCAGGCCCATCATGGGGTTGGCCTCGTGGAGGTTGTTCACCTTCTTGAGCAGGGTTTCCTTGCTGGGCAGCTCGGGGTTCTTGGGGTCGGTCGCCTTCAGGACTGCGACCTCGCAGGCGAGCGCGACCTGGTTGGGCAGGAACTCGTGGAGGGGGGGATCCAGGAGGCGGATGGTGACCGGGCAGCCGGCCATGGCCTCGAAGATGCCGCGGAAGTCGTCGCGCTGGAAGGGCAGCAGCTCGGAAAGGGCCGCTCGGCGCTCCGCCTCGGTCTCGGCGAGGATCATGCGCTGCATCACCGGCAGGCGGTCGCTCTGCATGAACATGTGCTCGGTGCGGCAGAGGCCGATGCCCTGGGCGCCGAACTCGCGGGCCTTGGCGGCGTCCTCGGGGGTGTCGGCGTTGGTGCGCACCGCAAGCCGGCGCACGGCGTCGGCCCACTCCATCAGCTGGCGGAACTCGGGGGTCAGCTCGGGCTCGATCATGGGCACCTCGCCCGCGATGACCTCGCCGGTCGAGCCGTTGATCGAGACGACGTCGCCCTCGACGAAGCGGCGGCCCGCCGCCTCGAAGGCCCTGGCCTCCAGGTCCACCTTGAGGTTCTCGCAGCCGGCCACGCAGGGCTTGCCCATGCCGCGGGCGACCACCGCCGCGTGGCTGGTCATGCCGCCGCGGCTGGTGAGCACGCCCTGGGCCTGGATCATGCCGTGGATGTCGTCGGGGCAGGTCTCGACCCGCACCAGGATGACGCGCTCGCCTTCCTTTCCGAGGCGCTCGGCGTCGTCGGCGTCGAAGACCACCTTGCCGGTGGCGGCCCCGGGGCTCGCGGGCAGGCCCTTGGCCAGCACGTCGAGGACGGCCGAGGGGTCGATCCGGCGGTGCAGCAGCTCGTTGAGCTTGCAGGCCTCCACCCTGGAGAGGGCTTCCTCGCGCGAGATGACGCCCTCCTCGGCCAGGTCCACCGCGATCTTGACCGAGGCCTGGGCGGTACGCTTGCCGTTGCGGGTCTGGAGCATGTAGAGCTTGCCGCGCTCGATGGTGAACTCCAGGTCCTGCATGTCGCGGTAGTGGCCCTCGAGGCGCCGGGCGATCGCGACGAACTGGGCGTAGACCTCGGGCAGGCTCGCCTCGAGGGTCGCGATCGGCTGCGGGGTGCGCAGGCCCGCGACCACGTCCTCGCCCTGGGCGTTGAGGAGGTACTCGCCGTAGAGGACGTTCTCGCCGGTGCTGGGGTTGCGGGTGAAGGCGACGCCGGTGCCCGAGTCCTCGCCCATGTTGCCGAAGACCATGGACTGGACGTTCACCGCCGTGCCCAGGTCGTGGGCGATCTTGTTGTGGTTGCGGTAGGTGATGGCGCGGGGGTTGCCCCACGACCGGAAGACCGCCTCGATCGCCATGGTGAGCTGGGCGTGGGGATCCTCGGGGAAGGGCTTGCCCAGCTCCTTGAGGACCATCGCCTTGTAGGCCGCGACCACTTCCTGGAGGGTCTCGGTCGAGAGGGCGGTGTCCTCGGTGACGCCGTCGCGGTGCTTGAACTGCTCGAGCTTGGCCTCGAAGTGGTGGAGCTTGAGGTCGAGCACCACGTTGGAGAACATGGCGATGAAGCGGCGATAGGCGTCGTAGGCGAAGCGCGGGTTGCCGGTCTGGGCGATGACGCCCTGCACGGTCCGGTCGTTGAGACCCAGGTTGAGGATGGTGTCCATCATCCCCGGCATGGAGAACTTGGCGCCCGAGCGGACCGAGACCAGAAGCGGGTTCTCGGGATCCCCGAAGCGCTTTGCGACCTTCTCCTCGACGGTCGCAAGGGCCTTGGTCACCCCCTCGACGAGGCCCTCGGGCAGCCTGGAGCCGTTGGCCTCGTACTGGTTGCAGACCCGGGTGGTGATGGTGAAGCCGGGGGGGACGGGCAGGCCGGCGCGGGTCATCTCGGCCAGGTTCGCGCCCTTGCCGCCGAGCAGGTCGCGCATGGTCGCGTCGCCCTCCTCGAAGAGGTAGATGGGTTTGGTCGCGGGATCGGCGGCCAGGTCCTTGGTCGTCATGGCGTGGGTTGTCTCCTTTGTCAAACGTCGCGGCCGTCCTCTTCGACGGCCGCGACGCGGCGGGGCTTAGACGTAGGTCTCCTTGCGCTCGGTGAGCTCGAGGATCTCGCTGGCGGTCTCCTCGATGGCCTTGTTGGTCACGTCGACGACCGGGCAGCGCAGGCGGCGGAAGATCTGGTGGGCGTAGTCGATCTCCTGGGAGATGCGCTCCTCGCTGGCGTACGAGGCGCTCGACGTGAGGCCGAGGCTCGTCAGGCGCGCGGTGCGGATCTCGTGCAGGACCTCGGCGTTGAGGTTGAGCCCGATGACCCGGCCGGGAGGCAGCTCGAACAGCTCCTTGGGCGGGGCCACGTTGATCACGAGGGGGACGTTGGAGGCCTTGATCCCCCGGTTCTGCGCCAGGTACATGCAGGTGGGGGTCTTGGAGGTGCGCGAGACGCCGACCAGGACCAGATCCGCCAGCATCAGGCCCTTGGGGTCCTTGCCGTCGTCGTACTTGATGGCGAAGTCGATGGCCTCCATCCGGTTGAAGTACTTCTCGTCGCGCAGCTGCAGCAGGCCCGTCTCGAAGCGCGGCTGCACGTTGAGGACCTGGGAGAGGGTCCCGATCAGGCCGCCGAGCAAATCGACGGTGGGGATGGCGTGGCGCGCGGCCTCGGCCTCGAGCGCCTCGCGCAGGGCCGGCTCGACCAGGGTGTAGGCGATGATGCAGGGGCTCTCGGCCGCGAGCTTGAACACGTCCTCGATCTGCGCCAGGGCGCGCACGCGAGGCAGGCGGGTCAGCTTGAGGTTCTGGCCCTTGAACTGGAGCGCCGCCGCGCGGGCGACGTGCTCGGCCGTCTCCCCGCTGGCGTCCGAGACCGTGTAGACCGTGAGCGTCGTCGAGTCGCTGATGGCGGGGCCCTCCTGTGACGGGGTGCGGTGCGCACTTTCGATTATATCGCTTTTTTGCCGCTCGAGCGGTGCGCGTCGAGGCTTGAGGGGCGTCCTCTGATTTGGCCGGCCTCTTTTGCTCCCCTGCCGGCTGGGGTATGATTTCCTCATGGATGGCCGGAAGGAGGCGCACGTGGACGATTCTCGGCAGGTACTGACCCAGATTGTGATTTCCGAGGCGCAGCAGCACGAGATCGATGCGCACCTCGCGAAGCTCAAGGACGCGGCCGCTGCCTCGTCGGTCCTGCTCATCGAGCGCAGCGGGCTCTTGCTCGCAAGCTGCGGCGAGGGCTCCATCAACGACCTGTCCATCTCGTCCTTGATCGCCGGCATCTTCAAGAGCATCTCGGCCCTGACCTCGCTTCTGGGCGAGCCCGAGGTGCGCACCTTCCAGCACCGCGGGAACCGCAGCACCCTGATCCTGGTCCTACTGGAGAGCAAGGACATGCTCGGCGTGACGGTGGCTTCCGACGCTGCTCAGGAGAGCTTCGAGCTCCCGGTCGAGGAAGCGGTCCAGCAGCTGACCCCCGTGCTCATCGCCGCGCGCGAGTCCACGCGCAACACGCCCTTCTCCTTCAGCAAGGACGCGATCTCGGTGTTCCTGGGCCGCCTGTAAGACCATGTCGACGATCAACTTCGGAAAGCGCGAGATTCTCTGCAAGCTCGTCTATTACGGCCCCGGGCTGTGCGGCAAGACGACCAACCTGGTCACGCTGCACCGCACCCTCGGCGATGACCTCAAGGGCGACCTCCTGACGCTGGCGACCGAGACCGAGCGGACCATCTTCTTCGACATGATGCCGCTCGATCTCGGCGAGATCCAGGGCTTCAAGGTCAAGTTCTCGCTCTACACCGTCCCGGGCCAGGTCCAGTACGTCAATTCACGCAAGGCGATCCTCAGCGGCGTCGATGGAGTGGTATTCGTGGCCGACTCGAGCCCCGATCGCCTGGCGGCCAATCTCGAGAGCCTGCAGGACCTGCAGGCCAACCTCAGCGAGTACGGCCTGTCCCTGCAGTCGGTGCCCTGGGTCATGCAGTACAACAAGCGGGATCTGCCGGACGCGCTGCCGGTGCCCGTGCTCGAGACCGAGTTGAACCGCGACGGCGTCCCCAGCTTCGAGGCGGTGGCCAGCGACGGCACCGGGGTCAACGAGACCCTGCGCGCCGTCAGCCAGCTGGTGATGGAGTCGTTCAACCGGTAGGAGGCCCCTCGTGTCCGATGACCTGGAATTACGGCAAAAGCTGGAAGAGAGCGAGCATCAGCTCTCGCTGCTGACGCGCAAGCTGCGCGCGCTCCAGCAGGTGTCCTACCAGATCAACAACTCCTACGACCTGCGAGAGCTGTCCGCCTCCATCTGCACGCTGGCGACCCAGGCGCTGGGGGCCCAGTACGCGGGCCTCTACCACCTGGACGGCGGTGGCCTCAAGGTCGTCGAGGATCTGGCCGTCGTCAAGCCCAAGGGCATGAGCCTGCTCAAGATGCTGCAGGAGGCGAGCACGCGCGAGGCCGCCCAGGGCATGTCCCTGGCCGAGGCGGGCTTTCTCGCTCAGGTGGTCGCGACCGGCAAGTCGATCGCGATCGAGGACCTGGCCGCCGCGCCCGAGAGCTGCCCCGAGGCCATCCGCGAGCACGCCCTCGCCTCGGTCATGGCGACCCCGCTGGTGACCCAGCGCGAGATCCTGGGGGTCTTCCTGGTGGGCACCCAGGAGCCGCACGCCTTCTCGAGCGACGAGCAGGAGCTGCTGGCGGACCTGGCGCAGCAGGCGACCGGCGCCTTCATCACGAGCAAGCTGTACGCCCAGACCCTCGAGGAGAAGCAGCGCGCCGATCGCATGGTCGAGGGCCTCAAGAACCTGAACGAGGCCATGGGCGCGATCGCCAAGCACCTCAGCGTCGGCGGCGCCTGCGAGGCCCTGATCGAGCACCTTCCCACCTTCCTGCCGATCGAGGAGGCCGCCCTCTTCCTGCGGCGCGGCGACGGCTGGCCCCTGATCGCGGGCCAGCGCCGGTTCTTCGACGAGCTGCCCTTCCCGTGGCGGGTCGCCATGAGCGCCCAGGGGATCGCCAAGAGCCTGCATCTGTCGCCGGCTTCCCTCGCGGGCACCCCGTACGAGGCCTTGGGGCGGGTCATGGCCTTCCCGCTCATCGTCCAGCAGGAGGTGCAGGGGGTGGTCGTCTGCGCGACCTCGCCCCAGCTGGACCCCACGGCGGTCGAGGTGGTCGAGACCCTGGTGGGCCACACGGCCCTGACGGTGGCCAACGCGGCCATGGTCGAGAAGGTCGAGCGCCAGGCGATCACCGACGGCCTGACCGGGGTCTACAACCGCCGCTACTTCAACGATCGCCTGCTGAGCGAGATGCAGCGATCGCAGCGCTACGGCCACCAGCTGAGTCTCATCATCCTGGACATCGACTTCTTCAAGTCGGCCAACGACGTGCTCGGCCACCTGGGCGGCGACGCGGTCCTCAAGCAGCTGGCGGCCCTGCTCAAGGACAAGGTGCGCAAGGTGGACATCGTCGCGCGCTACGGCGGCGAGGAGTTCGCCATCATCCTGCCCGAGACGGGCCACGACTCGGGCCTGCACGTGGCCGAGCGGATCCGGGGCTGGATCGAGGAGTACCCCTTCACCGACCAGGAGAAGCTGCCCCACAAGGTCATCACGGCGAGCCTCGGGGTCGCGACCTTCCCCGTCCACGCCGGGACCATGGACGAGCTGATCCACACGGCCGACGAGGCCCTCTACCAGGCAAAGCAGGCCGGGCGCAACCGCGTCGGCCGCATCCCCAGCGCTCAGAAGGCTTAGGTTTTCATGAATACCGACTCCCCGGTCATCCGCGGCTTCCGCGCCGTCGCCCTCGCCGAGGGCATCAGCTTCCTCTTGCTCCTGTGCGTCGCCATGCCCCTCAAGTACCTGGCGGGCATGCCCATGGCCGTGAAGGTCGCAGGCTCGCTTCATGGCTTCCTGTTCGTCACCTACCTGGTGACCGCCTACCTGCTGTTCACCGAGCTGAAGTGGCCCCTGAAGCGGGCCCCGGGCGTCCTGCTCGCGGCGGTGCTGCCCTTCGGCACCTTCGTGCTCGAGCGCAAGTGGCTGAATCAGGCGAGCTAAGCACGCCAATCAAAAGCAAAGGAGGCGTCCCGACCGGGGCGCCTCCTTTGCTTTTGATTCAGTCGC
>DATNQI010000086.1 GCA_036704125.1 Pantanalinema sp.
CGATGTAGTTCGAGAGCAGCGGCGGATCGGGGTCCATCTTCGCGACCTTGTAGGCGTACGTCGAGTTGGCGTAGGCATAGAGGTTCCGGCCCGTGTCGCAGAACAGGCTCGAGATGGGGTTGGGGAGGTCGCTGAAGTAGACCTGGATGCCGCCCGAGACCGCGTCGCTCGCGATGGCGACCTGGTCGATCTCGGTGCCGTTCGCGATGAACAGGGTGCCGGTGCCGGGGGTGGCGCTCTTGTAGTAGGCGATGCCCCTGGCGGACGCCGGGAGCGGGGCCGTCCAGGCGTCCGCGGTCCCCGCCGTCGCGGGGGTCGTGACCCGCCGCAGCAGGCCCGCGCCGGGGTCCGAGACGAACATGGCCCCCGTGTCCGAGAAGGTGATGCCCCACGGGCTGTTGAAGCCCGTTATCTCCTGCTTGGCGTAGTCGGCGGCGGCCTTGAAGCGAAGGATCTTTCCCGCCGCGGGGACGCTCACGTAGACGTTGCCCGCCGCATCCAGGGCCACGTAGCCTGGCGCCGCCTCGAACTGGTAGGGGGCGATGGGCCCGCACAGCTGCCGGATCTGGCGGGAGGTGTTGGTGCCGCTGCCGGGGACGGTGTAGGCATAGCGGGTGAGGGTGCGGATGCCGGGCCGCACCGCAAAGACGGTGCCCGTCGCGTCCATCGTCAGGAAGTCCGTCGACTGCTCGTGCAGGAAGCGGCGCCGGGTGACCGTCGCCCCGTTCACCACGTCGAGGCCCATGTAGTCCCCGGTCGGTAGGCCCCAGCCGCCGATGCTCGGCGGCAGCGCGGCGGAGGGGTCCTCCTGCTCGCCGAAGCGGCCCGCGTAGAGGGGGCCGGTCGGCTCGCCAAGACCGTCCGCCGCCTGGTCCACTCCCCCGGGGTAGTTCAGGCCGTTCGCCACGGTGCGCATCTGGCCGCTGCGCCGGACGTAGCTCACGGTGTGGGTGCTGGGGTGGGCGATGAACATGCCGTTGCCGCGGAACTTGAGCGTCTCCGGGTTGGCGATGCCGGTGACGAAGGGTTTCAGGACCCCGCCCTCGACCTTGAGCACGGCGTTCGACTTGTTGAGGGCGACGTACAGGGTCCCGTCGTCAGGGTCCACCGCCAGCCCCCGCGGGCTGCTGATCCCGTAGGCGTAGGTCAGCGAGTCGCCGAGCGACGTGACGCGGGAGATCAGGTTGTTGGCCGAGTCCGAGACGTAGAGGTTGCCCGCGTCGTCGAAGCACAGGCCGCTCGGGCTGTTGGTCTGCAGGTGGCTGAAGACCGCCCGCGCGGGGGTGACCCGGTAGATCAGGTTGCTGGAGTTGCTCGCGACGTACGCGTCCCCCGCCGAGTCCACGGCGACCCCCCGCGGGGCCGGGACGGCGGCCATCAGCGTGGCCGAGACCTTGTCCGGGGTGTTGGGGGCGAGCTTGAAGAGCCCATTGGTCTCCGAGACGAAGAAGTTGCCGGCGAAATCGAAGGCGATCGCGCACGGCAGGTTGAAGCCCGTGTAGGTCTGCTCCACGCTCAATCCGTTCGCGGCGAAGCGGGTGACGGTGCCGGCCGTGCCGCCCTGGTGGCTCGTGGCATAGAGCTTGCCGTTCGGGTCGAAGGCGAGGGCATAGGCCGCCGTCAGGCTGGCGAACAGGGTGTGGGCCCCCGGGTTGGCGGGGTCCACCCTTCGGATCTGATTGCTGCCCTTGAGCGAGACGTAGAGCAAGTTGTCGGGGCCGACGATGACCTGCTGGGGCGCGGCCCCGGTCCCGAAGTCCACCAGGGTCCTGACCTCGCGGCTGGAGTTGACCTCGCAGAGGGTGTTCCAAGTGGGGTTCACCACGTACAGCTTGTCGCCGAGGACCGAACGGTGGCCGTCGGTGAAGCGGACCTGGAAGACGGGCCCCGCCTGGAGCGTGGTGCCGATGGTGATGGTCACCGGCCCCGTGCGGCTGCCTGGGGCGACCATGGCGACGATGCTGCCGCTGGCGATGCTGGTGATGCTGGCGGGGGTGCCGTTTACCGCGACCCCGGCGTCGGCGGTGAAGCCGGTGCCGGTGATGGTGATGGAGGTGCCGATGTTGCCCACGGTGGGGGCGACCGAGGCGAGGGAGAAGCCGATGAAGGCGTTGAGGACCGCACCGGTGTTGGTGTCGTAAGCGGTGAAGTGGATGGGGTCGCGATCCTGGGCGATGGCGTCGCAGGTGAGGGTGTAGGCCTGGTCGAAGCCAGCTTGGCTGATACCGCCCACGGCGACGAACGGGTCGTTCTCGAGGGCGCCCATGTAGACGGGGTAGGACGGATGCTCGCCCGCCTGCTCCTTGAGGGCGAGGATGATGCTCAGGGCAGTGCTGCGTCGCGAGAGGTCGACGGTGTTGCTCGGGGTATCGTTCAGCAGGCTGATCCAGCCCTCGGGCTTGTAGATGACGACGTTGCGGATCCGGATCTGGTCGGCCCCCGGCTGGTTGAACTCGGCGTTGCCCCCTTTCACCCCTTTCATGGCCTGCAGGTAGTAGACCCGGTCGGGGGTGAGCGTGAAGGTCTTGCCGAAGACGAGGCTGAACGCGCCGGTGGGGCTCGCCACGGTGGTGGCGAGCGTCGCCCCGCTCTGAGGATCGAGGAGCGCGACCGTAGCCCCGTTGCCCACGTCGGTCAGCTGGGCCTGGACCTGGGGCCCCTCCTGGATCCGGCCGTCCAGGCGAACGGGCGATCCTGCGGCTTGCGCCGTGATCGTTCCGTAAGCGGTCGCGATCGGTGGGAGCTTGCAGCCCGACATCAGGAGGCTCGCAAGCAGGAAAATCAGGAACCGTCTCATCGCGCGTCGCCTCCCAAGGGTCACAGCTCCGGCGCGACCAGGCCCACCGGTATTTGCGTGCGGACGCCCGTCGCGGCATCGATCGCATCCAGCCGGTGCAGGGTCCGGTTGGTCTGGTAGAGCTTGCCCTGGTAGTAGAAGATGCCGTAGCTGAGGTCGGCGGAGCCGTAGGGCCCCGCGTTGAGGGTCGTGAGGGAGCCGTTCTTCATGGCGTAGACGGTGCCGTAGGCGAGGCGGGTGAAGTAGGCCGTGTCGATGCCGTTGCTCGCCATTCCCCCGAAGTCCGTCTCGATCCGCGTCGAGCGCTGCAGGCTGCCGTCGAGGGCCTTCTCGATCACGGTGATCCAGGCGGCGCTGCGCCCGTACGAGAAGAGCTCGCTCCCGATCAGGGTCCCTGCCGCGCGTGGGGCGCCGAAGTCTCCTCGCCCGAAGCCCGAGAGGAGGCCGGCGGCGAAGGCGGTGTAGTAGCCATCGTCCACGTGGTGCAGGGTGCCCCAGTCGGTGGTGTAGACGAGCTTGCCGTCGCTCTGCTTGAAGGTGCGGATTACGTTCGTGTACTGGGTGCGGATGCCGCTGACCGTGACCTCGTCGGCTGCGACCTGGCGGATGCTCGTGCCGCTGGTGTAGGTGAAGCCTCCCCCGTTGACGGTTTCGAGGTCGTAGGCGTCCCCCACGTCGAAGGCCGAGGCCACGGGGGTCGTGACGAGCTGGTAGTTTTCCAGCTTCGAGATCCGGTTCAGGCCCCACTCGTTGACGTAGACCTTGGAGCGGTCGCTGGCGAAGGCGAAGCCCCGCGGGAGGTTGAACCCTCCGATGGTGCGCGTCACCGCGCCGTTGGCAATGTTGATCTGGCGGATGTCCCCGCCGACCACGTGGCTGTTGACCCACAGGTCGTTGCGGCTCGCGTCCGAGCAGAAGTTGGTCGGCTTGTTGACCGTCTCGTACTCGGCCTGGAAGGCGCCGTTCGAGCCGTACACGACCAGGCTGCCGTTCCCCGAGGGGCCGAGGTAGTCCGCGACCCAGATCCGCCCGCTGCCGTCCACGTGGATGTCCTGGGCCTGGCGCAGGTGGGCGGAGTCCTTGAGGAAGGGGGTGACGGTCGCCTGGGTGGCGCTGAGGCGCTGGGCGCGCCAGATGGTCGCCTCGTCGGCCCCCAGGACGTAGTAGGTGCCGTCGGTGGGCCCGCCGGACTCGTCGCGGGCCATGGCGGTCGAGCGCCGCAAGATCCCGCGGTGGCGGACGGGGGGAAGCGAGAGGTTCGTCAGGTCGAACTCCAGCACCTCCCCCTGGTAGGCGAAGGTGGTCGCGGGCAGATCGACGCTGTTGTTGGCCCGCATGTAGAGCTTGTTGCCCAGGATCGAGAGATCGGACTCGCCGCACGCCCCGATGTTTCCCAGCACCTGGGCGACCGAGCCGTCCGGGCGCACCATGGTCAGGGAGCTGAGGCTCTTCTGGATGGTGTAGAAGTTGCCGGCGGCGTCCCGCACCAGCCCCCTGGCGTTCGAGAGGCCCTGGGCGAAGAGAGTGACCACGTTGCTGGCGTCGATCTTGAGGATGATGCCCGTGTCGGTCAGGATGAACTTGCCCTCGGCGTCCACCCAGATCGAGGTCGGATAGCTGATGCCGTACCCGATCTGCTTGCTCTCGGAGAGGGAGTTGACCCGGTAGATGCCGTTGCTCTTGCCGTCGGCCACGAAGAGGTAGCCGGAGGCGTCCGCGTCCATGCCCGCGGGCGAGGGCAGGCTCGCGAAGGAGGTGATGGGGCCGAAGGTCAGCGGGGTGGTACCCGGCACCGAGGTCAGCGGCATGCGGTAGACCGAGTTGCCCAGGTAGTTGCTGACGTAGAAGTTGCCTCGGTTGTCGAAGGCGACCCCCCAGGGTCCGCTCAGCCCGTTGACGACCTCGATGGCCGTGCCGGTGGTGGGGGTGGTGAGGTCGACCGCCAGAGCGTTGCTCGCCGCGTAGTTGGCGACGTAGAGCTTTCCGTCCGGGCCGAAGCTGAGGCCGCGTGGCGCGCTCAGGGGCGCACCTGTAACCGCCACCGCCTGGGCGGCGGCGCCGGCACCGGTCACCACGTAGATCTGGTGGGTCGACGCGTCACTCACGTACAGGGCGCCCGTCGCGGCGAAGGCCATGCCGCTGGGATTGGCGACCCCGCCAGCCGCGCTGTAGGGGGTGACCGTGGGCGGGGTCGAACCCAGGTCGATCTGGACGATCTGCTTGGCGGCGCCACCGCAGGCGACGTACAGCCGCTGGTACCCGCTCGGGCCGAAGGTCAGGTTCTTCGGGGCGTCGAGCCCGCCGACCAGGACACGCACGCTCGTACGATCGGTGCCTGGCACCTGTTCGACGATCGAGACGGTGCCGAGGGGCGGGTTGGCCACGTAGATGTTGCCGCTGGGGTCGACCGCGCTGTGGCCGTCCTTGCTGGCGAGGCGAAAGCGCGGCCCGATGAGGGTCTTGCCTCCCACCTCGACCCGGATGGTGCCGTTGACGGCCCCGAGCGGCACGCGGACGGTCAGCCGCGTGAAGTCCGCCGCCACCGAGGTGACGGTGCCCTCCACGCTTCCGGCGCCGTCGGTCGCGAAGAAGACCTTGTTGCCTGCGAGGTTGGGGGCGAAGTTGGTGCCGATCAGGTCGATGGTCTGGTTGGCGACCTGAGAGTCAGGCTCGAGGTACAGCACCGAGAAGGGCACGTCCAGGACGATCAGGGTGTTCAGGGCGGGGTCGTCGCTGGCCATGACGATCCACTTGAACGGATCCCGGTTCTTGGCGAGGGCGTCGTTCACCAGGTCGCTGCCGTGGCGGACCATGGCCCGCGGGATCAGGGTCTCGTCCGGCAGCTTGAGGCTGTCGGCGTAGGCCCCATCGGGGGCGCCGACCAGGACGCTGCCGAGCAGGCTCAGTGGGGCGATCGCCCGCGCGGTCCCCTTGCGCAGGCCATGGATCATCGACAGGGCGGTGGTGGTCTGGTTGATCGTGAGCCCGTTCCCCGTCAGGCTGGTGAGGGTCTGCCAGACGCCGTCCCGGTAGGTGCCGAGCGTTCGGACCCGCACCGAGTCCGCGCCGACGGCGTTGTAGTTGCTGTCGTCGATCTTGAGGCCTTTCGAGGCCTCGATGTAGTAAAGGGAGTCCTTGGCGGGACGGAACCCGTTGGAGAAGTGCAGGACGAAGCGCCCCTTGGCGTCGGTCAGCGCGGAGCTCACGGTGTTGCCGCTCTGGGCGTCGATCAGGGTGACGGTCGCCGCGAGGGCGACGTCGGTGTCGATGCTCGCCTGGGCGCCGCGATCGCCGAAGTCAACCCGGCCTTCGAGAGGGGAGCTCGAGAGGGCCGTCGTCTCGGCCGGAAGGCCGACGCGCGGTTGGGTGAGCGGCTTGGGGCATGCCGTGAGCAAGAGAGCGAATGCGAGCCCTGCAAGCCAAGCGGTGGCCTTGAGGCGAGGTGCCGTGAGCATGGGCCTCCCCGGTCGTGTGCGGAAGGGATGTCGACTCGTTTAAAGATTCCCTTACCCGGACCGAGCAGGGAATATTCACGCCGAAAAGCCCCCCCGTCCTTCGAAGGACGGGGGGGCTTTTCGGCGGAAGCTAGGCGTTGGTCTCGCCGGTTTCCTTGACGACCAGCGCCTGGGCGACCAGCTCGGCGATGTCCATGGTCTTGACCTCGCCGGTCTTGCCCTTGGCGTCCACGCCGTCCTTGAGCATGGTCAGGCAGAACGGGCAGCTCGAGGCGATGACCTTGGGGTTCTCCTTGAGGCCCTCCTCGACGCGGTTCTCGTTGATGCGATCGCCGATGGTCTCCTCCATCCACATGCGGCCGCCGCCGGCGCCGCAGCAGAAGGAGTTGTCGTGGTTGCGCTCGAACTCCTTGACGCCGTTGGTCGAGAGCAGGTCGATGACCACGCGCGGCTGCTCGTAGACGCCGTTGTAGCGGCCCATGTAGCACGAGTCGTGGAACATGACGTCCTCGAACTCCCTGCTGACCTGGATCTTGCCCGACTGCATCAGCTCGGCGAGGAACTCGCTGTGGTGAAGGACCTTGTAGTTGCCGCCGAACTGCGGGTACTCGTTCTTGATGGTGTTGTAGCAGTGGGGGCACGCGGTCAGCACCGTCTTGACGTCGTACTCGGTGAACTTGTCGACGTTGTACTTGGCGAGCTCCTGGAAGAGGTACTCGTTGCCGAGTCGTCGGGCCGAGTCGCCCGTGCAGCCCTCTTCCTTGCCCAGGATCGCGACCTGGATGCCCGCCGCGTCGAGCACCGTGATGAGGGACTTGGCGACCTTCTGGCTGCGCTCGTCGAACGACGACATGCAGCCCACGAAGTACAGGACCTCGACGGGCTTGTTCTCGGCCTTGGCCTCTTCCATGGTGAGGACGTTCATGTCCTTGGCCCAGTCGGCACGCTTGTCGTAGCCGATGCCCCAGGGGTTGCTCGAACGCTCCATTCCCGAGAAGACCTTGTTGAGCTCAGCGGGGAACTCGCCCTCCATCAGCACCTGGTTCTGGCGCATGGAGACGAGGCGGGGCACCTGCTCGATGAAGACCGGGCAGGCCGTCTCGCAGAAGCCGCAGCTGGTGCAGGCCCAGAGGGTCTCGGGCGAGATGACGTTGTCGATCAGCTTGACCGGCTCGGTCACGGCTGAGCCTGCCTCGTCCGCGGGCGGCGCCGACTTGGTCTCGGCGGTGGCGAACAGGTGGTGCTTCAGGTCGTCGTTGACGCCCTTGAGCGAGAGGGGCTTGTGGGTGACGTAGGTGGGGCAGCTCGAGAGGCAGCGACCGCACTCGGTGCAGGTGAAGAGGTCCAGCTCCTGCTTCCATGTCAGGTCGTTGATGGTCGCGATGCCGAAGGACTCGGCGTTCTCGTCCTCGAGGTCGAGCTTGGGGATCGCGAGCGCCGGCTGCTCCAGCTTGCGCATGAACACGTTGGGCAGGGCCGTGATGACGTGCATGTGTTTGGACTTGGTCAGGTACACGCCGAAGGCCATCAGTACGGCCACGTGCAGCCAGTAGGCCCCCACGTAGAGGGCGTTGACGACCCCCGAGGGCAGGCCCTTGAAGAGCATGGCCACCGCGCCGCCCGCGATGGAGTACCGCGCCTCCTCGGCCACGTGCGCCAGCTGATCCGGGCCCGGCAGCGCGAACAAGACGAACTTGGCCCCGTCGTAGACGAAGTCCGAGACCATCAGGAAGGCGATCAGGGACAGGATCAAGTAGGCCTCGAACGAGTTGGTGAGGCGCTCGGGCTTGATCACGATGCGGCGGTAGAAGGCGTAGCCCAGCATCACCAGCACCGTGACCTCGACGACGTCCTTGAGGAGGTTGTAGGCGTTGCCGATGACGCCCGGGATGTGCAGGTCCGCGACGTAGCCCGCGCCGATGAGCATGGTGCTTCGCAGCAGCAACAGGCAGAAGCCCCAGAAGATGAGGGCGTGCATCCAGCCGGCGCCCTTGTGGTTCTTGACCAGGCGCTTCTGGAGGATGCCGTACTCCCAGAGGCTCTTGAGGCGCTCGGGGATGCGGTCGAGACGGTTCTCGGGCTTGGCCTCGAGCAAGAGGCTGAACTTCTGCCAGCCGAAGTAGGCGAAGAAGCCGCCTGCCACCAAGATCATGAGGGTGATGAGTATCGGACCCATGTCGATTCAATCCAATTCTAGGCGTGGGCCTGGTGCGAGCGTCGGGGTTAGTAAGTCGGGGTTAGTACGTCGGGTGCTTCATGTGCGAGAGGGGCGGTCCGAAAACCGCCCCTTGCGCGTTGCCTCTGGGTCTAGCGGGCGGCGGTCGCCGCGCCCGCCTTGATCTTCGAGAGCTCCGAGATCAGGATGGGCACCGCCTCGAAGAGGTCCGCCACGAGCCCGTAGTCCGCCACGTTGAAGATGGGGGCGTCGGGATCGGTGTTGATGGCGATGATCACCTTGGATCCGGTCATGCCGGCCAGGTGCTGGATGGCGCCCGAGATGCCGATCGCGAAGTAGACCTGGGGGGCCACGACGCGGCCGGTCTGGCCGACCTGGCACGAGTGGGGCATCAGGCCGGAGTCGCAGACGGCGCGCGAGCCGCCGATGGCCGCACCCAGGGTGTCGGCGAGGCTCTCGATGAGCTTGACGCCCTCGGGGCCCTTCATGCCTCGGCCGCCGGCGACGACGATGTTGGCCTCGCCGAGGTCGACCTTGTCCGAGGTCTCCTTGAGGATCTCGCGCAGCACGACGCGCAGGTCGCTCTCGGGGGTCTCGAGGCGCACGACGTTGGCCGAGCCCGCGGCCTTGTCGGCCAGCTCGAAGGTGCCGGGCTGGGCGGTCACGACGGCCACGTCGCTCTTGAAGGCGACCTGGTTCATGACCTTGCCCGCGTAGGCCAGGCTCTTGACCGTGACCTTGCCGCCGTCGACCGAGACGGCCTTGGCGTCGGTCACCGCGCCGGCGCCGAGGCGCGCGGCGAGGCGAGGAGCCAGGTCCTTGCCGAGCTCCGAGCCGCTGACCAGCACCAGCTGGGCGCCGCTCTGCTTGGCGGCTTCGCTGACGACCTTGGCGTAGGGCAGGGTCAGGTAGCGCTCGAGGCTGGCGTCATCGGCAACGTAGACGGTCGAGGCGCCGTAAGCGGCGAGCTCGTCGCAGAGGCCCGAGACGCCCGAGCCGACCACGACCGCCGAGGTCTCGAGACCCCAGCGACGGCACTGGCTCAGCAGCTCGAGGCTGACCTTCTTGATGGAGTTGCCCTTGGTTTCGGCGATGACTAAGGCTTTCATGGATCTCCTCCTAAACCGGCAGCTTGCCGTCGTTGACGAGCCAGTTCACGAGTTCGCGCGTGATGGCGCCGACCTCGCCCGTCACCTTGCGGCCGGTCTTGCGGCCCTCGGGCTGCTCGCGATTGACGATCTCGGTCATGGAGCCCGCAACGCCCACCGCGTCGGCGGCAACGCCGATCTGCGCGAGCGAGAGCGTCTCGATCTCCTTCTTCTTGGCGCCCATGATCCCCTTCATGGTGGGGATGCGGGCCTCGCCGAAGTCGTTGCTGATGGTCAGGACGGCCGGAGTCTGGACCGTCAGGACCTCCTTGCCCTCGTCGCCGACGCGGCGGACCAGGAGGCCGCCCTCGGGCGAGCGCTGGGCGAAGATCAGGTTGGTCACCTGCGGCCAGTCGAGGAACTCGGCCAGCATGGGGCCGCCCTGAGCGGCGTCGGTGTCCTGGGCCTGCTTGCCCATCACGACCAGGTCGTAGCCGCGCGCTTTGGCCAGCTCGCTGACGGCCTTGGCGAAGGCGTAGGAATCGCTGCCGGCGAAGGCGTCGTCCTTGAGGTGGATGGCGCGGTCCGCGCCCATGCTCAGGCCCTTGCGCAGGGCCTCGAGGACCCGGTCGGGGCCGATGCTCAGGACGGTCACGTCGGCCTCGGCGGCGTCCTTGAGCTGGAGCGCGGCCTCGAGGGCCGACTCGTCGTAGGCATTGATGACGTAGCGCAGACCTTGGTCGGCGATCTGACCGTCCTTGAGCTGGATGTTCAGTTCGACGTCGACGACCTGCTTCAGGCAGACGAGGATCTTCATCGAGGAATGACCTCCGAAATCGATGCGTTGGCCATGCCCGCAGGGCACCGGCCTGGTTGAGGACTGGCGCGATCACGCACGGGAGACCCGGACGGCTGTCAAGAGGTAATCGCAACTTGCCTTTCGGCACGCCATCAACTTTACCACTGAAGCCGCAGTTTGTCCCGGCGTCACGCCCCAGGCGCGACGAAGATCACATGCCCGCTGTGGGGACGGTTATCGTAGCGAGCAGGCGTCCATGGCACGATCGGCCTCGAACGAGGCTGTTCGACCACGCTTGCCCGGAGGTGACGCGCCGTGATGACCGCGATGGATCCCCCCTCGATGCTTCTCCTCGAGCGCCGTCGCCTGGCCGAGAAGGTCCGCGAGCACCTGCCGCTGGTCAGGCGGCTGGCGCGAAGCCACCACCTGCGCTCGGGCGTCGAGCTCGACGACCTGGTCCAGGTGGGCTGCGTGGGCCTCCTGCGCGCCATCCGGCGCTTCGACCCCACCCTTGGGCGGCTCTTCGAGGCCTACGCTTCGACGATGATCGTGGGCGAGATCATGCACTACCTGCGCGACAGCGCCACGTTGATCCGGGCGCCGCGCGAGCTCACCGAGCTGCGATCCACGGTCAGGGCGGCCACCTCGCGTCTCGAGCAGCAGGTCCAGCGCGAGCCGAGCTGCGAGGAGATCGCCCGGATGACGGGGCTGTGTCCCGCCAAGGTCGAAGAGGTGGTGGCCATGGACCGCCAGGTGCGCCCGCTCTCCCTGGATGCGGCCATGGACGCCGAGGACGAGGCATCCCCCATGCGCCTCCAGCTGGTGGACCAGCGCCAGAGGGCGGCCACGCTCGCCGCCGAGGACCACATCATGGTGAGCCAGGCCATCGCCCAGCTCAGCCCCAGGAGCCGCGAGGTGATCGAGCTCTCCTTCTTCCAGGATCTCCCCCAGCAGGAGGTCGGGCGCCGCCTTGGCGTCTCGCAGACCCAGGTCTCGCGCCGGGTGCGAATGGCCCTGCGCGAGCTGTGCCAGCTGATGAGCGACGGGCGCTCAGCCCCCGAGAATCGACGGTAGCTTCCGCACGACGGCGCGGACCAGGGCCTCCTCGTCGGCGTCGAGCCGGGTGCGGCTCAGGAGCCGGCGCAGGGTGTGCGCCTTGCTCGCGGCGTCGTGCGCCCGGAAGACTCCCAGCCGCTTCAGGGCGTCGGTGAGGTGCCGGCCCAGGTCGTCGAGGGAGGCCTCCGAGGCGGCCGCAGCCAGCAGCGGCTTCTCCTCGCGGGGGCCGTGCTCGCTTGCCAGGTACCACTCGTAGGCGAAGACGTTGACCGCCATGGCCAGGTTGAGGCAGGCCTCGGGCTCGCCCGGGATCCGCGCGATCTGGTGGAAGCGCTTGAGAGTCTCTTTCAGAAGGCCGTGTCGCTCGGTGCCGAAGACCAGGGCCACGCTTCCGGCTTCGGCGTAGTCGCGCGCGAGCGTCGCCACCTCGCGCGGCTCGCGGGTGCGCAGGTCCGCGGCCTCGTAGGGGCGGGCGGTGGTCCCCACGGCGAAGACCACCCCGTCGAGGGCCTCGTCGAGGGTGTCGACCGCCCGCGCGTCGCTCAGGATGGCGTCGGCGCCCGCCGCCAGGCGCACGGCGCTCGGGTGGGTGGGCGAGATCCCGCCCTCGGCGATCACGAGGTCGGAAAGGCCGAAGTGGCGCATGGCGCGGGCAACCGCCCCCACGTTGTCGGGCAGGGTGGGCTGGACGAGGACGATCCGGGTCGCGGCGATCAGCTTGGACATGGGGCCTTCTAGCTCAAGACGTGGAGGGCGCGGGGGACGACCCGCAGGGCGAATTCCCGGGCGTGGGCGAGCACCTCGCCGTCCCCGATGAAGGTCTTGGGGACGGTGCTGGTGAGGGCGACCGTCTCGCCCTCGATCAGCCGGATCTCCCTGCGGCGGGTGTGCGAGCCGCCGAGGCTCATCAGGGTGACCGTCAAGATGGCCCCCAGCCGGCTGCGGCGGCCCATGACGCAGACGCCGAGGCGGCCGTCGTCCGGGCGGGCCGAAGGGTAGGGGACCACCAGCTTGCCCAGAGACGGCTGGTTGTTCACGAAGAGGGCGATGGTCGGGATGAGGCCGTGGTCCTCGCCGTCCACCTCCACCGTGAGGTCGCTGACGATGGCGCGGGCGCCGGCCAGCAGGCCGAAGCTGTAGAGGACATAGACCAGGGCCCCCAGGCGGCGCACCGCCTTGCTGACGAGGCCCGGCCTCGCCTTGAGGCGGTTGACGCCCACTGCGGTGTCGCTCACCACCCCGATGCCACCCGCCGTCACGAACAGGCGCCCGTTGACCTCGATCAGGTCCAGGGCCCGCTCGCGCGGGTTTCGGACCAGGGCGCAGGCGCGCTCGAGGCCAAGCGGGATGCCCAGCTGGCGGGCCAGGTCGTTGGCGGTCCCGGCCGGGACGATCGCGAGCCTCACCGGGGTGTGCGCCAGCTCGTTGAGCACGACGTTGACGGTGCCGTCGCCGCCGACCACCACGACGGTGTCGACGCCGTCGGACGCCGCACTTCGGGCCGCCGACACCAGGTCCTCGTAGGAGTCGGGCACGACGATCTCGAAGTCGAGGCCGTCCAGCGCGCGAGAAAGACGAGCGAGCAGGTTGCGCTTGCAGCCGTTGCGGGCCTTGCGGTTGACGATGACGCGGATATTGCCTGGCATGTAGCCTCCCTTGCTCTTTTTATGCCCGGAATCGACCCGGGCGAAAGTGCGTGAGCCATTTGGGCTATATACTGTAAGAGCAGTCGGCGGCCCGTATTGCCCCCACAGGAAGGATGCCCGCGCCCATGGAGCCTCTTCGGCCCGACTCCGTTCGCCCTGCCTCGGTCCCCCACAAGAAACGCTACACGGCGGATTCGCTGCGCGCGCGGCGCGAGTGGGTCGCCGAGGCGACCGGCGCCGAGCTCGGCGCGTTGAGCGGCGAGGAGGCCCCTTCGGCCACGCTGTTCTCGGGCAACATCGAGAGCCACGTGGGCTTCGTCCAGGTGCCCATCGGGGTGGCGGGTCCCTTGCTGATCAACGGCGAGCACGCCCAGGGCGTCTTCTACGTCCCGCTCGCCACGACCGAGGGCGCCCTGGTCGCTTCGTGCACCCGCGGCATGCGAGCCGTGAGCGAGTCGGGGGGCGCCACCGTGCGGGTCGTCAGCGACCAGATGATGCGCTCTCCCATGTTCACCTTCGACAGCCTGGTCACGGCGGTGGCCTTCGCGGCCTGGGTGCGCGCGAGCGTCATGGAGATCCGGGCCGTGGCCGAGGCGCAGTCGAGAGTGGCGCGCCTGCTCTCGCTCGAGCCCATGGTGCTCGGCGACACGGTCTGCGTCCAGCTCTCGTTCCACACGGGCGACGCCTACGGCGCCAACATGGTCATGAAGTGCTGCTGGGCCGTCTGCCAGTGGATCGCCCAGGAGTTCCCCGCGCAGACCGGCCTGACGCCGAGCGCCTGGTACGTGGATTCGCAGCTCGGCGGCGAGAAGAAGGTCAACGCCATGGCCTACACCAGCAGCCTCAGAGGCAAGCGGGTGGTCGCCGAGACGCACCTGCGCGCCGACGTGATGCGCCGCATCCTGAGGGTCTCGCCGGAGGACCTCTTCTCGGCCCTCAACGCGGGAATGGGACCGACCCTCGCGGCGCACATGCTCGGTTGCAACGTGAACTTCGCCAACGTGGTCGCGGCCCTCTACACCGCCACCGGCCAGGACATCGCGACGGTGCCCGAGTCCTCCCAGGGCCAGATCTCGTTCCGGCTGACTGACGAGGGGATGTACTTCGGGGTGATGCTGCCCAACGTGGTGGTCGCGACCGTCGGCGGCGGCACCGCGCTGCCCAGCCAGCGCGCGAGCCTGGATATGCTCGATTGCTTCGGCGAGGGCAAGGCCCGGCGCCTCGCCGAGATCGTGGCGTGCGCCGCCATGTCGCTCGACCTCTCGACCTACGCCGCGATCGCGGCCGACCACTTCGTGCAGGCCCACGAGCGCCTGGGCCGCAACCGTCCGGCCGAGGAGCTGCGGCGGGTGATTCCCGCCATGCCCCAGGACCGCTTCGCCGAGCCTGGAACCGACCCGCTGGTGTCTTGAAAGGAGGCGTCATGCTGAGCCGCGAAGTCAAGGAGCTGCGATTCGCCTTCCTTCAGAAGGTCTACGAGCACACGGCCCACCTGCCGCGGGCCCTGACCTACCTGCGCGAGATCGGGACGGCCCTCGGGTGCAGCTACAAGCTGCTCGAGATGCTCGCCGAGTCGCTGCGCACCGACGGCCTGCTGGAGTTCAAGGGGCCGGGCGGCGCCGTCCGGATCTCGAAGCAGGGCATCGTCGAGGTCGAGCGCCTGCTGAGCGCCCAGCCGAAGCCCACCGATCGCCTGGCGGTGCCGGCCGATGCTCAGGGCGAGGGCGCGACGGCCCCTGTCTAGCGCCGAGCGCCCGGGTACCAGTTGGCTCGGCCCGCCAGGCGCATGAAGGCGGGCAGCAGCGCGAGGCGGATGACGGTGGCGTCCACCAGGACGGCCACCGCGAGCCCCAGGCCCAGCATCTTGACGATGACGAAGTCCGCCCAGGCGAAGGCGCCGAAGACGGCCACCATGATGAGGGCCGCGCTGGTGATGAGGCGCGCGGTCGAGGCCACCCCCTCCACGATCGCCCGGGCGTTGTCGCCGGTGCGGTGGTAGGCCTCCTGGATGGCGCTGATGAGGAAGACCTCGTAGTCCATGGACAGGCCGAAGACGATCCCGAAGAGCATCAAGAGCACGAGGATCGGGATGGGCATGGCCTCGTGCACGTGGCCGAGCCCGATCAGGCCCTTGCCCCAGCCGAGCTGGAAGACCGCGACCACGGCCCCGTAGCCCGCCCCCACCGAGAGCAGGTTCAGCACCACCGCCTTGATCGGCACGAGGAGGGATCGGAAGGCCAGCGCGAGCACCACGAAGGTCGCCGCGATCACGGCGCCGACGACCCATGGGAAGCTGCTGGCTATCGCGCGCTCGTGGTCGTTGTAGTAGGAAGGGGTTCCCCCCACCATCAGCGTGAGGCCGCCCGGAAGCGAGGTCGCACCGAGGCGCTCGGCCAGCTGCCTTAGCGCGGGAAGGTCCTTCGATCGCTTCGGGACGACCTGGAACAGCGCCATGGTGCGGTCCTGGCTCACGAACAGGTCGTTGACCAGCGGGTAGCGCGCCAGGGCCGCCTCGGGGTCCCGGTAGAGCATGAGGTACTGGAGGGGGCTGAAGCCGGGCCCCAGATCCACGGGGCTTGCGACCGAGCTCACCAGCTCCTCGCGTCGAAGGTCGGCCGATAGCTTGAGCAGGGCGGCGAGGTTCTTTCCGGCGAGCACCGGCCCCGCGGGGTCCTTGACCACCAGGTGAAGGGGGATGAGGGCGCCGCTCAGCTCCATCTGCTTGAGGGCTTCCACCCCCTTCACCGACTCCATGTAGGGAGGGAAGAGCTGGGTGTCGGGATAGCCGAGCTCGAGGCGAAGGGCCGGGGCGCAGAGGGCGAGGATCACGGCCAGGCTCGCCAGGGTGGTCCGGACGGGGCGATCGCTGACGTGGCGGATCCAGTTCTCCCAGTGGACCCGGGTGGTGCCCTCCTGCAAGCGGCGCGAGAGCCAGCGGGGGGCGTCGATGCGATCGCCGAGCACGGCGAGCACGGCAGGGGTCAGGGTGAGGGCCAGCACCACCGACACGGCCACCACGAGGATCCCTCCCAGCCCGATGGATCGGGTGTCCAGGAGCGGAGTGAGCATCAGGCCGCCGAGGCCGATGAGGACGGTGAGCCCCGAGAAGGTGACGGCGCGCCCGGCGGTCTCCATGGTCTCGGCGATCGACTCAGGAACCGCGCCGTGCCGCTTCAGGGCCGCGCGGAAGCGGTGGACCATCAAGAGGGAGTAGTCGATGCCCACGGCCAGCCCGATCATGGTGGCGACGTTCTGCACGTAGATCGAGAGCTCGAGCCGGCCCGCGACGAGGTAGGCGATTCCCAGGGTGACGACGGTGGCGGCGATGCCCGCCATGAGCGGGACGCTCGCTGCGACCAGCCCTCCGAAGGCGACCAGCAGCACCGCGAGGGTGAGCGGGAAGAGGCGCGCCTCGGCCCGGGACGTGTCGTCGCTGCTGTAGCGGTTCATGTCGTAGGTGATGGCGCTCATCCCGGTGACGGCGAGCTCGAGGCCCGGGATCCCGGCGCGCTCGCGCGCCTCGGCCGCTTTCACCGCGGCGCGCACCCGAGGGACGAGGTTCACGGCCTCGCTCGCGTCCTTGGCTTTGAGGCCGACCAGGAGAACGGCCCGAGCGCCCGCATCCGCGCTAAGCTTCAAGGGCGATGCGTCGCCCGGGGCGAGGACCTGCGCGACCGAAGGGTCACGGCGAAGGTCCGAGGCGAGCGAGGCGATGGCGCGATCGAGGCGCGCGGCGTCGGGCGCGCGCGCCGTGTCCGCGACCGTGACGGCGACCAGGTGGGTGAAGGGGTTCCGGAACGCGTGGCGCAGGACGTGCTCCACCGCCTCGGAGGGGCTGCCCGGGACCCCTGCCGAGCCGCCCGAGAGCACCCCCGAGATCCGGGTCGAGCCGAGCGAGGCCACGGCGATCGCGATCGCCCAGGCGACGAGGATGGCCCAGCGGAAGCGGACGATCCAGTTGCCGAAGGCGGCGTAGCGGGAGCTGGACAAGGCGATCTCCTATGAGCGGGCGCGGGATGTCGGTCATGTACCCTTGCTCGGACTTTTGTATGGCCAGCAGCGCGCGAGGGAGCAATAACTTCGGCGGCGAGCGAGTGTTCACGCTCTCAGGCCTCGCCTCCCGGCTCGCCGAGAGCCTCGCCAGCCCGCTCTTGCTCGGCGCCAAGCCGAAGAGCATCCGTTGTTCGAAGCGACTAGGAGTCCTACCATCGCTCTTGCTCAGGAAGAGGAACCCCTCGAAGGAGGTTCTCGATGAGACGCCCCGCCCCCCGCGTGTTCGCCTTCGCCCTGTCGCTCGGCCTCTTGGGCTGCGCGGTCTCGACCCCGCCGCTCTCGCCCGAGGAGCCCACAAAGCAGGCGCCGGTCCCGACCTACGGGATGACGCCGACCGACGAGGCTGCGCCCATCCCCCGTGCCTACCAGGAGAACGCCGAGCCCACGCCGCTGCCCATGGCGACCAACGCCCCGCCGCCCACGGCCCAGCCCACCGGAGCCGACCTCAACGTGCCGTCGCAGCCGGCGCTCTCGCTCGGCGACCTGCAGACCAACCTGCCGCCTCGGATCTCGCGGCAGCTGGCCGGCACCCTCTTGCGCCCCCTCGATCAGGGATCCTTCGTCAACGCGCCGTTCCCGACGGAGCCGGGGCCCTCGGGCGACGGCTGCAGCTACGGGGCGATCACGCCCCTGGTGGACTACGGGGTCTACAGCCGCTGCCTCTACTACCCCTATCGCTCGACCTGGGTGCCCTACATCCTGGTGGACAACGACTACTACCCGTACATGTACGCGCCGAGCTTCCTGGCGCAGTGGACGGGCTGGTGCCTCTACCCGGTGCTGGTCTTCCAGTCGGGGCACTACTACCCCTACTTCTTCAGGAGCTTCAGCTACCGCTACGGCTATCCGGACTGGGAGTACAACTGGGTCAACTACCGCCGGCGCTACGTGGAGATCGACTGGGACCGCGCCGGCCGCTGGAAGGGCCGCCACTACGACGACGAGGACTTCCGGCGCTGGCGCGACGGCAAGCCCCGGCGCGGCGATCGCGACAAGTGGAAGCCGAGCGAGCCGCCCCGGCGCGCGGAGGGCGGCCCTCGCGAGCGCCCCGATCGTCCCGGCGGCCCGCGGCCGGATCGCACTCCGCGCCCCGAGCCCACCGCGAGCCCGCAGCCGGATCGCACCCCGCGCCCCGAGTCGACCGCGACCCCGCGGCCGGATCGCACACCGCGCCCCGAGCCCACCGCGACCTCGCGGCCCGGGCGCCCCGATCGCCCCGACAGGCCTCAGCGCCCCGACAGGCCGGATCGCGGCGCCGAGGGCCGCGATGGGCGCAAGCCGGGTAAGCCCGAGATCGTGACGCTGCCGCTCGAGGATGCGACCGCCTCGGCCGGGGACGACGCGGCCGAGCGCCCGGGCCGAGGCAAGCGCCGCCTCTCGCCGCAGGAGCTTGACGCGGACTAGCACCTGGCTCCTCGCCTTGTCACCGGGGGAGCGGGATCCTATACTGGAACGGTCCCGTTTCCCCCGCTGCGGACGTTGGAGGCCTTGATGCATCCCCAGACCTGTGCCGAGTGTTCGACCGAGTTCGACCCTCCCGACAAGTTCTGCCGCGAGTGTGGAGCCCGGCGCGCGCCCGAGGCGTGCGGAGCCTGTGACACCCCCCTCTTGCCCGACGCCCGCTTCTGCATCCAGTGCGGGGCCCCGGTCGCGGGGGCAGCCCCCGGGCCGGACGCCGAGGCCCTCGCGCGCCGCGGCACCCACGAGCTGGGCGATCGCCGGGTCGTGACGGTCATGTTCACCGAGCTCATCGGCCTTGCCTCCATGACCGAGCGCCTGGACCCCGAAGAGATCAGCGACATCGTCAACCAGTTCTTCGCCGTGCTCACCGAGCCCATCTACCGTCACGGCGGCATCGTGGACAAGTACATCGGCGACAGCGTGGTCATGTCCATCTTCGGCGTGCCCACGGTGCGCGCGGACGATCCCGAGCGCGCGGTCTCGGCCGCCTGGGCCATGCTGCAGGCGGCCCAGGAGTTCGCCGACGCCCTGGAGCCGCGCATCGGCGTGCGCCTCTCCATCCGCTGCGGGCTCAACACGGGCATGGTCGTCGCCGGCGAGGTGGGCGGCGCCCAGAAGCGCGACTTCACGGTCATGGGTGACACGGTCAACCTCGCCCAGCGCATGGAGGCCAACGCTCGCCCTGGCGGCATCCTGGTCGCCTCCGAGACCTACGAATGCTCGCGGCATGCCTTCGACTACCGCGTCCTCGACGCGATCAAGGTCAAGGGCAAGGAGCTGCCCGTCGCCGTCTTCGAGGTGGCAGGCCCCAAGCTCGCCGAGGCCGAGGTCCCGGCTTAAACCCACCCGGCAGGCGTTTTCACCCCCGGCATCGTCAGGCTAAGATCCTCCCGACACGAGAAAAGGCTCGATCGGGAGGTGAACGATGCTTTGCGCGAACTGCGGCCAGAGACCTGCGACCTTCCACTTCACGCAGACGGTCAACGGCCAGCGCCAGGAGACCCACCTTTGCGCCCACTGCGCGGCCCATTTCAAGGCCGAGCGCGGCCTGGGAGCCGAGCGCGGCCTGGGAGCCGAGGGCCGGATGGGCGCGGAGCTCGGGGGCCTCGGGCTCGACGGGATGATCGAGCGGGTCTTCGGGGTGCGCCCGTCGAGCGCCGATAGCCTGCTCGACAGGCTCTCCGACGACTCCCGCCGGATCCTGCAGGCCGCGGCGAGCGAGGCGGCCGAGCGCAACGTCCCGCGCCTCGAGAGCGAGTTCCTCTTGCTGGCCCTCTTGCGGGACCCGCAGGTGGGCGAGGCGATCGCAAGCCAGCTCGGCCTCGACGTCGAGGCGATCGCCTCGCGCGTCGCCGAGGCCTACCCCCCCCAGGGGGGCGAGCGGCCCACCCAGGTCCGCATGACCCCGCGCCTCAAGCGCGCCGTCCGGCTCGCGAGCGACGCCGCCTACTTGCAGGGGACCTACACCATCAGGCCCGATCACCTCCTGGCCGGCCTGATGGAGGAGGGCGAGAGCCTCGCCTCCCAGATCCTTCAGCAAGCGGCCGAACGCGGCCCCCTGCAGGGGGAGTGGCCCCGCGCGGGAGTCGCGCCTTCGCCCGGCGCGCCGCGAGGCGGCCAGACCCCCAACCTGGACAAGTACACCCGCGATCTGACCGAGCTCGCCAAGACCGGCAAGCTGGATCCGGTGATCGGCCGCGACGAGGAGATCGAGCGGGTCATCCGCATCCTCAGCCGCCGCACCAAGAACAACCCGGTGCTCATCGGCGAGCCTGGGGTGGGCAAGACGGCGATCGCGGACGGCCTCGCGCAGGCCATCGCCCAGGGCGAGGTGCCCGACATGCTAAAGAACAAGCGCGTGCTGGCCCTGGACCTCGGCGCCCTGGTCGCGGGCACCAAGTACCGCGGCGAGTTCGAGGAGCGCCTCAAGGGCATCATGGACGAGATCAAGGCCCAGGAGGGCGAGGTCATCCTGTTCATCGACGAGCTGCACACGGTGGTGGGCGCGGGCGCCGCCGAGGGCTCCATGGACGCCTCCAACATGATCAAGCCCGCCCTCTCGCGCGGCGAGATGCGCACCGTGGGGGCGACCACCCTCGACGAGTACCGCAAGCACATCGAGAAGGACGCGGCCCTCGAGCGCAGGTTCCAGCCGGTGCTGGTCGCCGAGCCCTCGGTCGAGCAGACCATCGAGATCCTGCGCGGCCTGCGCGACCTGTACGAGGCGCACCACGGCGTCGAGATCTCGGACGAGGCCCTGGTGGCGGCCGCCGAGCTCTCCGAGCGCTACGTGAGCGATCGCTTCCTGCCGGACAAGGCCATCGACCTGATCGACGAGGCGGCCTCCATGAAGCACCTGGGCAGCCGCCGCGAGCCCCGCGAGGTCAACACCCTGGAGGACCGCCTTTCGCGGATCGACCGGGACAAGGAGGAGGCCGCCCGCCAGGAGAGCTTCGAGCGTGCGAGCAAGCTCAAGGCCGAGGGCGACGTGATCCGCGAGCGGCTCGCGCACCTGCGCAAGGGCTGGCGCGAGGAGCGCGGCGGATCCACCCCCTGCGTCAGCGAACAGGACGTGGCGCGGATCGTCGCCGAGTGGACCGGGGTGCCCGTGGAGAAGCTGGTGCAGGAGGAGAAGGAGCGCCTGCTCAAGATGGAGGAGGTGCTCCACCGGCGGGTCGTCGGCCAGGACGAGGCCGTCGTCGCGGTCGCCGAGGCGGTGCGCCGCTCGCGCACCGGCATGAAGGACCCCAGGCGCCCCATCGGCTCGTTCATCTTCCTCGGCCCCACGGGGGTGGGCAAGACGGAGCTCGCCAAGACGCTCGCCGAGTATCTCTTCAACGACGAGGACGCCATGGTCCGCCTCGACATGAGCGAGTTCCAGGAGAAGCACACCGTCAGCCGCCTGGTCGGAGCGCCTCCGGGCTACGTCGGCTACGAGGAGGCCGGCCAGCTGACCGAGGCCGTGCGGCGCCGGCCCTACTCGGTGGTGCTCTTCGACGAGATCGAGAAGGCGCACCCCGACGTCTTCAACACCCTGCTCCAGATCCTGGACGACGGGCGCCTGACCGACAACAAGGGCCGCACCGTGGACTTCAAGAACACGGTGGTCATCATGACCTCCAACGTGGGCGCGCACCGCATCTTCGACCGCGAGCAGGCCGGGGAGCCGTGGGAGGCCATCAAGCAGGAGGCCTTGGACGCCCTCAAGGCGAGCTTCAGGCCCGAGTTCCTCAACCGCATCGACGAGATCATCGTCTTCAGGCCGCTCAACAAGGAGCAGATCCAGACGATCGTCGACTTCATGCTGGAGAGCACCCGCCGCAAGCTGCACGCCCAGGGCCTGAACCTCGAGCTGTCGGGGGCGGCCAAGTCGGCGCTCGCCGAGCGCGGCTTCGATCCCGCTTACGGCGCGCGCCCCTTGCGCCGCGCCATCCAGCGAGAGATCGAGACGCCCATCAGCCGCCTCCTGCTCGAGGCGGAGTTCCAGCCGGGGGACATCCTGCGGGTCGACCACGCCGACGGGCGCTTCACCTTCTTCCGGGCGCCGCGCGAGGCGGAGCGGCCCGCGACCGCCCAGGCCGCG